>JAJYDH010000175.1 GCA_021777685.1 Planctomycetota bacterium
CCGACGGGCGATCGAGAGGCCCAGCCCGACCCCGCCGCTGGCACGACTCCGGTCGTCGTCGACGCGGTAGAAGGGGTCGAAGATCGCCTCCAGCGACCCCTCGGGGACCCCGGTCCCTCGGTCGCGGACCGAGATCGTCGCGCGGTCGGCCTGGAGGCGCAGCTCGACCTCGACGGCCGACCCCTCGGGGGCGTGGCGGATCGCGTTCCGGAGGACGTTCTCGACCGCCCGGCGGAGCAGCTCGCGGTCGCCCAGCGCCGAGGCCGGGCCGTCCTCCTGGAGCACGACGCGGCACCCCTTCGCCCGGGCCTCCAGCGAGCAGTCGTCGGCCAGGTCGCGGAGCAGCTCGTCGAGCCGGACCGGCTCCACGACCCGGGCGAGCGGGTCCCCCTCGGCGGAGGTCAGCTCCAGCAGCTCGTCGACGAGGCCGGAGAGGCGGTCGACTTCCCGCTTGATCCGGTCGAAGGCGGCATTCGGGTCGCCGCCGGATCGGCCGATCTCGACGGCGAAGCCGAGCCGGGCCAGGGGCGACCGCAACTCGTGCGAGATGTCCTGGAGAAGCCGGCGCTCGGCGGACATCAGTGTCTCGATCCGCCCGGCCATCGTGTCGAAGGCCCTCGCCAGCTCGCCGATCTCGTCGCGACGGGACGAGCCGATCCGCGTGGACAGGTCCCCCCGGCCGAACCGGTCGACCGCCTGGCGGAGCCTCCCGAGCGGCCGGGCCAGGTGGACCGCCAGGCCATAGCCGAGTAGCAGGATCACCAGCAAGATCCACAGGTAATACGGCAGGAAGTCGCCCCCCCCTCGCGGCCTGGGCGGGACCGCGATCAGGAGCCGGGGGCCGCCGTCGGCGGGGATTCGGGTGAGGACGGCGGGGATCTTCGAGTCGGTCGACGAGGGCCGATGGCTCTTCGAGACCGCCCGCGCCCGGAGCGCCGAGCGGTCGGTGCCGTCGACCAGGTCCCTGCCCGAGGCGTCGACCAGGAAATGCTCGGCCTGGAACAGTTCATCGAGCCGCTGGAGGTACTGGGCGAGCTTTTCGGGGCCCCCCTCCTCCAGCGCGAGCCGGGCCCCTTCGAGCTGGAGATCCTGCGTCTTGCCCATCATGTCGCCGCCGCCGCCATGCATGTGCGGCCGGCCCCGGTCGAGCAGCCGGGAGGTCGCGTAGTAGCCGACCAGCGACACCCCGACCGTGGCGACGCCCCAGATCAGGATCGTGGAGAAGATCGACCTCATCGCGGCGGCTCGCCTTCCGTCCCGGCCCGGAACAGGTAGCCCGCGCCCCGGACCGTGCAGATCAGGTCGCCCCGCGAGCCGAGCTTCTTCCTCAGGTGGCTGACGTGGACATCGAGCGCCCGGTCGAACGGCGAAGGGGGGCGCTGGTAGAGGGCGGCCATCAGCTCGGCCCGCGAGACAATCCGGCCGGCGGAGCGGACGAGCAATTCGAGCAGGTCGTACTCGATCGAGGTCGCGTCCACCTTCCGGCCGTCGGACCAGGCCTCGCGGGCGGCCGGGTCGATCCGGACGCCGCCGACCTCGATCGACTCGGGGCGGGGGGCGGGGGCGCCGCCGGCGCGGCGGAGCACGGCCCTGATCCGGGCGAGCAGCTCCTCGGGGCCGAACGGCTTTGGCAGGTAGTCGTCCGCCCCGGCGTCGAGCCCGGCGACCCGGTCGACCTGCGCCGTCCGGGCCGTCAGCATGATCACCGGGACCTGGCTCTGCCGGCGGACCAGGCGGAGCAGCTCGAACCCGTCCAGCCCCGGCATCATCACGTCGAGCAGGACCAGGTCATGACTCCCGCCGAGGGCCCGGCTCAGCCCCCGCCGGCCGTCGACGGCCGTCTCCAGGCGGATGCCCCGGCGGGCGAAGAACTCCTGCATCAGCTCGCAGAGCTCGGCGTCGTCGTCGACCAGCAGGACCGACAGGCCCGCCGGATTCGCCGCCCCGCCGACCGCCGGACCTTGCGCCATCGCCGCCTCCAACCACCGATATCAGAGACGTCTCCCCTCTGCCTCCCTCTCCCCCTGGGAGCGGGCCGGGGTGAGGGGCGTCGCCGGTCGAGCGACGGACATCGAAGCCCTCCTTCCCGGCTCACCGGGGATGCGGCGTCCCTCACCCCCGGCCCCTCTCCCAGGGGGAGAGGGGAGGAAGACAGGCCCAACGCCGTGAGATCAAGCCTCGGGGGTGTAGCCGAGGATGATGTCCCCCTTCGCGGCCAGCTCGTCGATCTTCGAGTCGGGGACCTTGACGAAGTCGAGCGTGACCAGGTCGCGGGCCTTCGGGTCGCGGAGCCCCCGGTAGATCCCGTCCCGCTGGTTGCCGGGGTGGTCCTTGATGTAGAACTGCGTCGTCAGCAGCTCCTTGCCCCCCTTGCGGACCTTGACGTGGATGTGCGGCGTCCGCCCCGGGTAGGGGACCGGCTTGATCGTCCGGAAGTAATATTCGCCCGTCGAGCCGGTCGTGAACCGGCCGAACCCCTGAAAATTCCGGTCCTGCTTGGCCTTGTTGGTGTCCCGGGAGTGGATGTAGGCCCCCGAGTGGTCCGTCTGCCAGATCTCGACGACGGCGTTGCGGAGCGGAGCCCCGCTGGCGTCGATCAGCCGGCCGGACAGGTGGGTGATCTCTCCGACGGCCGGGGTGATCGCGTCGTTGATGATCAGCAGGTCGTTATCCGTGTCGAGCGGGAGCCTGTCCGGGTAGAACGGCCCCTCGGTCTGCGGGGGGGTCTTGACCAGCTCGTCGGCGAAGGCACCGCGGGCCGAGAACGCCGCCGCGCCCAGGGCGACGCCACTCAGGAAGGCCCGACGGGTCCGTCGGGAGATGTTGTCGGTCATGGTCGATCGGCCTCGGGGCTGGGAGGGGCTCGCCCCGTCCCTTCGGGGCTCGCGGCGTCCCGAGATTGTAAGGCCCCGGCCCCGGTCGTTCCATGAAGAATTGTAAAACGCCCGCCCCAATCCGCCGATCAGAGCGACTTGAGGTACTCGATCAGCGCCCGGCGGTCGTCCTCCGGGAGGTCGGTCCCGTACTCGTGGCCGGAGTTCGCGTTGCCCGGCACGTCGACGCGGAACTCGAAGGCCCCGGGGGACGGGCCGGACTCGAAGCCGACGTCCTTCGGGTCGAACTCGCGGCTGCCGACGTGGAAGACCTTGACCCGGTCCTTCGCCGGCAGGAGGAGTTGATACAGGCTGGGGACCGAGCCGTTGTGCAGGAACGGGGCCGTCGCCCAGATCCCGGCCAGGGGGCCCGACTTGTAGGCCGTCAGGTCCTCCTTCGAGGGGATGTTCAGCTCGCGGAAGCCGCCGGCGGCCAGGATCTGGTCGGCGTCGAGGCCGGCGGCGGGCAGGTCCCCCTCGATCAGCTTGACCAGGCCCATGTAGACCATCTGCCAGGCAGGGACCTCGGGGGCGCCGCCGAAGAGGCGGGCGAACTTGCCGGTCTTCGCCGTCCGGCTGAGGAAGTTCTCGGCCATCACGGGGTCGGTCTTCAGCTCGGACAGCGGGGTCCGGGCGACCTTGGTGAAGGTCTTGCCGTACTTGTTCGGGGCCGACTCGGGATAGGGGGGCTTGTCGGCGTGGCACCTGTCGCAGCCGGCCTTGAGGTAGACCTCGTGCCCCTTGCCGGCCTTGACGACGTCGATCGGGCCGAGGATGCCCTCGGGCCAGCGCGGCGGGGTGAGGGTCCTGGTCCAGTCCTCCAGGTCGATGAGGTTCTTGATCTTGCCGGTCGAGCGGATCAGGACATCGTCCCCCCTGGGGGTGGCCTCGGCGTGGCCGAAGACGATCAGGACCTCGCCGTCGTTGCGGGCGATGGCGTTCTGGACCGCGCCGTTCCACTGGACCCATTCGAGCTTCGGGGCGCCCCAGAGGAACGGGTAGCTGACCGGCGCGATCACCTTCCGGTAGTTGGCCGGCTCGCCCGCGACGGTCCCGAGCATCTCGTTCATCAGGATCGTGAAGGCGTCGACCCGGCCGAACCCCTCGGGATGCTCGGGCTTGCTCCGCTCCTCCAGGGCGGCCATCACGACGAGGAACGCCTCGACCTCCTTGCGGAGCGCCTCGGCCTTCGTCGGGTCGGTCGGCTTGTGGACCCTGGCGGCGAAGCGGTCGAACTTCGCCGGGTCGGCCAGCGTGGCCCTGAACGCGGCGAGCATCGCGTCGCGGAACGGGGCGAGGTCGCCCAGCGTCGGCCCGCCCTCGATCCGGACCTTCTTCCCCTTGTACTCGACCTGCCCGGTGTGGCACGCGGCGCAGGTGAAGCCGAGCCAGGCCCGGCCCTTGTCGTCGTCCCCATTGGAGAAGCCGACGGGCAGGCCGTCGGGGTTGCCCTCGCCCGGCTCCTGGGGGAGGTAGCGGAAGCGGTCGATCACCTCGGCGGCGCGGAACGGCCGGTCGTTGTCGGCCTGCTCCAGGGCCAGGAACCAGTCATACGGGACGAGCTGCGACCCTTGCGGCGTCCGATACCACGCCCGGATCAGCTCCGGGCTCCAGCCCTGATCGAGGAAGACGACCGAGCCGGAGGCCGGGTCATCCTTGGCGGTCGCGTAGTTTAATGTCGGCGGGACCGGCGGCGCGACGGTCGCGGTGCCTCCGCATCCTCCGAGGCCGATCGACAGGGTCGCACAGGACAGGCGGGCGATTATGGCTCGTCTCATCGGTCACCCCTTGAGAGTGGAGCTTCGCCCTCAACCCGCCGACCACCGGTCGAGGAGGGCCCGGGCGTCGCGGAGGTCCGGGTTCTCGAACCCCTGGGTGAATTTCTGATACACCTGGGCCAGGATCTGTCTCGCGTCTTCGAGTTTCCCCCGATCGTGCCAGAGCTTACCCAGGCTCATGGCCCCCCGCAACTCCCAGGATCGGGCCGACTGCGAGCGGGCGACCTCCAGCGACTTGTGGAAGCAGGCCTCGGCCTCGGCCGGGGAGTCGAGGGCCCGCAGGACCTCGCCCTTGATCCGGTGCAGCTCGGCCTCCTGGCAGCGGCTGTTCGAGCGGTCGGCGAAGGCGAGGGCCTCGTCGACCTCGCGGAGGGCGTCGTGGGGTCGGCCGGCGCCGGCGTGGATCTCGGCGAGGAACCCGTGGTACTCGGCGAGCGACTTCTTCGAGCCGGTCGCCAGGTAGGCCATCAGGGCCTCCTCGACGACCCGGAGGGCCTCGTCGAGCCGGCCGGCGACCATGTGTCCGGTCCCCCGGCTCATCATCCCCAGCGCCTTCCAGAACGGGAACCCCTGCTCGGCCGAGATCGCCAGGCACTCGTCGCCGAACCGGATGCCGTCGTCGCCCCGCCGGGAGAGGTACGAGACCCAGCCGGCGTGGTGCAGGACGTAGGCGAGGCTGAACGGGTGGTCGGCGCCCCGGGCGTACTCGACGGCCTCGACGATCTCGCGCCAGGCGTCGTCGGGGCGGCCCATGTACCAGTCGGCCAGGGCCCGGTAGCAGCGGAAGGTCGCGCCGGTGTCCTGGCTGATGTTCCGGGCGTTGGCCCGGCAGAGTTCCGGCTCCTCCAGCTCGGCGCCCCGGTCGCAGGCCTCAATGACCTGGCGGAACTCGCCGCGATAGAACCGGGTGATCGCGATCGAGAACCAGGCTTCGAGGGTCTGCCCCTGGTCGCGCCGCGACTCGGCCAGCCCGAGCAACTGCCCGGTGAGGTCGATCGCGGTGTCCATCTCGTCGCGGAGGAGGCGGAGGGCCCACATCCCCCAGACGATCCGGAAGAGCGTAGCGGTGTCGCCGATCCGCTCGGCCAGGCCGCGGGCCCGGGCGTGGACGGCCTCCAGGTCGGGCGAGGCGTACCCCCGGGCGGCGACCAGCGAGACCGACAGGTCGGCCTGGAACCCCAGCTCGACCGCGTCGCGGTCGGGGGCCTCGGGCAGGAGGAGCACCTGCTCCAGCCCCCGGTTGAAGTGGCCGATCGCCTCGACGTGGGCCGACCGGGCCTGCGACCGTCGGCCCGCCTCCCGCCAGTAGGCGATGGCCCGGCCGGGCAGCCCGGCCGACGAGAGGTGATGGGCCAGCAATTCCGGCTGCGCCCGGACGGTCTCGGGGAACTGGGCCTCGATGACCGTCGCGACCCGCTCGTGGACCTGGTGGCGCTTGGCCTTGATCATCGACTGGTAGGCGGCGTCCTGGATCAGGGCGTGCTTGAACAGGTACGTCGTCCGGGGCGGGCGCCCCTTCTCGAAGAGGATCTCGGCCCCGATCAGCCTGGCCAGGCCGTCGCGGAGGGCCGGCTCGTCGAGCGTCGAGGCGGCGCGGATCAGCTCCAGCGAGAACTCTCGGCCGAGGCTGGCGCCGAGCTGGGCGACGTCCTTGACCCCGGGCATCCGGTCGAGCCGCGAGAGGAGCAGGTCGTGGAGCGTGGCCGGGATCGTGTCGACCGGGAACGAGCCGGTCAGCGACAGCTCGCCGTCGTCGCCCCGGAGCCGGCCCGACTCCTCGAGCATCCTGGCGAATTCCTCGATGAACAGCGGCACGCCGTCGGTCCGGGCGGCGAGCTGCTCGACGACCGAGGCCGGCACGTCCTTCAGGCCGACCTTGCGGCGGACCAGGTCGGCGATCTGGCGGCGGGTCAGCCGGTTGATCGCGATCTGGCAGCGATTGGCCCGGCTCGGCCAGGGGGCGACGAACTCCGGCCGGGCCGTGAGCACGGTCATGATCCGGTCGTCGGGCCGCTGGTCGAGCATCAGCCCGAGGAATTCCAGGGTCGAGGGGTCGACCCAGTGCATGTCCTCGACGATGAACAGGACCGGCCGCCGCTCGGCCTGCGCGGCCAGCCAGTCGACCAGCGCCTCCAGCGTCTTCTCCTTCTGCCTCTGGGGCGAGAGCGCCAGGGCGGGGAGCCGGCCCTCGGCCGGGATCGAGAGCAGCGAGGCGAAGAGGGCGAGCCGCTCGGGGTCGTCGAGCCCGAGGACCTTGAGGTGCCCCTCCAGCCGGTCGAGCCGGGCCGAGGGGGAGTCGGCCGGGCGGAGCCGGAGGATGCGCTCCAGGCAGTCGGTCGCCGGGTAGAGGCCGCTGTCCTGGTGGTGGGGCGAGCATCGCCATTCCAGGATCGCGGCGGCGCGGCCCGGCTCGTCGTCGGCGACGAACTCCTTGAGCACGAGGACCAGGCGGGACTTGCCGATCCCCGCCTCGCCGCCGAGCTGGACGAGCTGCGCGACCCCCTCCTTGGCGTGCTCCCAGCGGTCCTTGAGCAGGCCGACCTCCTGGTCGCGGCCGGTCAGGGGAGAGAGTCCGACCGACCGGGCCACGTCGATCCGGCTGGCCGCGTCGCCCCGGCCCGTGACCCGGTGGAGCTCGATCGGCCGGGGCAGGCCGCGGATCGCCCGGGCGCCCAGCGGCTCGGTCGTGTAATAGCCCTCGACCAGCCGGCGGGTCGCCTCGGTGATCGCCAGCCAGCCGGGCTCGACGACGTGCTCCATCCGGGTGGCGACGCCGGGCGCCTCGCCGACGATCGAGAGCCCCTCGCCGGTCTCCAGGTCGCCCACGATCGCCGGGCCGCTGTGGATCGCCGCCCAGGGGACCAGCCCGACCCCCCGGGTCTTCTGGAGCCGCTCGTTCAGGCCCTTGACCCGGTCGACGATCGCCAGGCCGGCGTCGACGGCCCGGCGGGCCGCGTCCTCGTGGGCGACGGGGAAGCCGAAGCAGGCCTGGAGGCCGTTGGGAGTCGCGACCGCGACCGTCCCGCCCAGCCGGACGATGACCTCCCGGCAGCACTGGCGGTACTCGACCAGCAGCTCGTGCTGGTCCTCGGGGTCGAGGGCCGAGAGCGAGGCCTCGACGTCCTCCAGCTCGCACCCGCAGTTGAGCACCGTCACCTGCCGGCGCTCGGTCTCGTGGTGCTTGCGCTCGATCGAGGGGGCGTCGCCGGCCGAGAGCTTCGACGAGCCCGACCCCTCGCAGTTCTCGCAGGCGTCGGAGCCGGCGGGGATCGGCCTGCCGCAGGCCGAGCAGTCGCGGGCGACGGGGGGGGCCTCCGCCCTGATGTAGACGGGCGTCTCGACCGAGGCCGGGTCGTCGACCCCGGCCGCCCGGACGGCCGGCCCTCGGACCGAATGACGGAGTTCCTCGGCCAGGTCGCCGGCGGTGGTGTAGCGGTCGCCGATCCGCTTGGCCATCGCCTTCAGGCAGATCCGCTCCAGCTCCTTGGGGATCGCCCGGAGAATCTGCCGGGGGGGCTGGGGCTCGTCCTCGCGGACCTGGCGGAGCAGTTCGCTGACGTCGCCGGCGCGGAACGGCCGCCGGCCGCAGAGCATCGAGTAGAGCACCACGCCCAGGCTGTAGATGTCGGTCCGGCCGTCGATCCGGTGCCCCTGGCCCCTGGCCTGCTCGGGCGACATGTAGGCGGGGGTCCCGACCACGACCGACGACGGCCCGCTCGACTCCGACTCGGTCAGGGCCAGGCCGAAGTCGAGCAGGGTCGGCCGGAGCGAGTCGTCGAGCATGATGTTGGCCGGCTTCACGTCGCGGTGGATCGTGCCGACCGAGTGGGCGTGGTCGAGCGCGTCGGCCACGGCGGCGACGATCTGGGCCGACTCCGAGGGGGTCGGCCGGCGGGCGCGGAGCCAGTCCCGCAGCGAGATCCCCGGCACGAAGTCGGACACGATGAAGCACCGGCCGTCCTGGATGCCGACGTCGTAGACCGTGACGATCCCCGGGTGCTTCAGGCGGGCCAGCCGCTTGGCCTCCTGGAGAAACAGCGAGATCTCCGACTCGGTGAGCGGGCTGATCGGGACCTTGATGGCGACCTCGCGCTCGAGGTCGGCGTCGTAGCCGACGAAGACCCTGCCGAACCCCCCCTGGCCCAGGAACCGGCGGACCTGGTAGCGGCCGAAGGCCGTCGGCATCGGGGGCGCCGAGGCGGACCAGGCGGGCTCGGGCCGGGGCGGCGGGATGGGCTCCAGCGGCTCGGTGTTCGGCCCCGGACCCTGCGCGAAGGTCATGGTCAGCGAGTTGTCCTCGCCGACCTCGCCGCCGTGGGTCTCCTCGGGCAGGTCCGCGCCGCTGCCCGCGCGATCGGTCGGCGCGTCGCCGATGTCGCCGGACGTCCGCTCGTGGCCGCCCGACGAGCCGAGTTCGACGGGCCGATCCTCGGGCCGAGGGGGTTCCGAGCCTGGGTCCGGCATGATCGATGGCCCGCTCAGTTGGCCTGGGGTATTCCGGTCGTATTCTCCCGCAAACAATCATCTCACGTCCACGACCCCTTGTCGAGCTAGCCTCGGCCCGCCCGGCGGGGATACCTTCCCAACATCTTGGACAGCCCAGGAGGCCGCGACTCGCCGCAACCCATCCATGTCGCCTGGATTGCCGAGACCGCCAAGACTCTCGGGTCGTCACGAGGTTGGCGAGCCTCGACGGACGGGCGAAAGACGAAGCCAACCCCGGGTGCCAGCCGAGAAGTCGACCCAACCGCCGGCCGGTCGCCCATCCGGCCCCAGTGCAAGACAAACCCAACCGCGACCGGCGGCGCCCGCCCCGAATTCAGACCCAACTCGCCCGGGTATCCCGAAGTCGGGATCACCCTCGACCCGGAAATCCAAACCCAATTCGTCCCGAGGCCCCGTCGGGCGGTCCCGACCTCGCCGCCGAGACTTTCAGGCCAGAAGTCGAACCCAACCGCGAGCCGTCGCCGGCCCGCGCCGGAGGATCGGCCCCGGATGATTATCGTGGCGACGACCCGGCTTCGAACCGCCTTTCTTGAAAAGGGCGCGACTTCCACGGGCCGGGCCGAGGTAAAACGACCCGCGACACCACCACCGATCTCGGCGAGCCTCGGGTTTCAGCCCGTCCCGCCACCGAGCCGGTAGGTGAAGGTGGGGTGGCGTTGCGGGTCGATCCCGGCCTCTTCCCAGCCGAACGGGTGCCGGCCGTAGTGCCAGAGCCGGATCGACGTGTCGGCCATCGGCGTCAGGCCGATCCGGGCCAATCGGTGGCTGAACGCCCAGTCCTCGCCCAGGTAATGGTGCCCGCCCTGGTCCGTCGGCACGACCGTCGGCCGGAAGAACGGCCACTCGCCCCGCCCCCAGCCCGTGTTGCAGAGGGGAAGTCCCAGTTCCTCGATCATCCGTCGGAGGGCCGTCGCCCTGATCCGGAGGAAGCCCGTCGCCGCGTACTTCAGCGGGTAGAGGCCGAAGGACCGGGCGCCGAAGACCACCTCCTCGACCCCGTCGGCGAAGACGCTGGTGACCTGCCGCCGCCCCTTCTTGGCGTAGACGCCGCAGACCACCGGCTCGGGACGGGCCAGCAGGCGGAGGGCGTCGAGCGGGTCGAAGCCGATGTCCGAGTCGATGAAGAAGATCGACTCGGCCCCGTCGTGCAGCGCCTCGGAGGCCATCCGGTTGCGGGCGACGTCGATCGCCGAGTTGCCCCCCGATCGGACGACCCGGACCCCAGCCGTCTCCAGCTTCCGGAGCTGTTCCTCGCACTCCCAATCGATCCCATTGAGGTGCGGGACCAGCACGACGGACCCGGCCCGGCCTGGCGAGGGCCCGGCCGGGGTCGCCGCCGGGGCGACGGCGGGCCCGGGGACCGCCGGAGCACCGCGCCGGCCCGGGTGGTAGCCGAGCGTCGAGGCCAACGCGCCAAGTTCCTCGTCCAGGACCTCGAGGTCGGCCGGGTCGATCTCGGGGAGCGGGGGCGGCCCGCCGTCACGGGGATTGACCTGACCGGCCTCTCGCGAGAGCGGAGAGCCGAGATGGCCCTCGATCTCGCCGTATTCGCCCCTCGCCAGCGACTCGTAACGGACGACGATCCCGCCGACCTTCGCGTGATCCGACCGGAAGCTCGAAGCCAGCCGCCGCCAGTGGGCCGCGAAGCTCCGCGCCGTGACCGGCTCGTCGGGCCAGCGGTTGTACCACTTCCAGCCTTTCCGGGCCCTCGCCGCGAAGGAGCGCCAGGCGTCATACGGGTCGCGGATCAGGAAGAGGAATTTGGCGCGGGGGAAGAGCCACTTCAGGTAGATGGCGTGGTCGACGTCGAGCCGGACCTCCTTGAACCCCCACCGCGAGACCCCCGCCCGGCGGGCCGGCTCGGCGAAGAGGGCCCGGAAGTAGGCCCGGTGCGCCTCGCGGAGGTCGTGGACCGGCGGGTGGAGGTTGGCGATGAACTCGCGGCCGAGCGACCCGGCGTCGCGGCCCTCGCGGAAGTGGTGGGGCTCGGGCCAGCGGTCGGTGAAGCAGCGGAGCGGCCCGGCCATCGATTCGACGAGCCCGGCGTGTCCGAACGGCTCGCCCCAGACGAACCACCGGCCGAAGGCCAGCCGCTGGAGCAAGGTCGAC
>JAJYDH010000176.1 GCA_021777685.1 Planctomycetota bacterium
CTGCTCCTTGAACTCGTGGTGCGGGACCTCGTCGACGTCGACATCACCGACGATCTTGAGGATCTCCTGGTAGAGCTTGGGGCTGTACTCGTTGATCTCCGTCGCCACGGCGATCGACTCGATGACCAGCTCCTCGGCCACGGCGCGGAGGACGTCGAGGAATCGGGGAATCCCGGGCGTCAGGGTCAGGTCGATGACGTGCCCGTCGGGCGGCAGGGGATATCCGGCGTCCACGATCAGGAGTTCGTCGAGATGTCCGAGTTCCGCCAGCAGGGAGCAGATCGCGGGGTTGAGGATTCCACCTTTTTTCATCGGACCAGATCCCTTGCGGCGGGCCGGCGGCGAGGCGCCGGCCATTTTCGATCGTAATTGCGGCCTTGGTGTTCCCGGTTCTGGTAGTATAACCATCTCGACCGACCGCCTCCATCCCCTTGACGCCCCCCGGCGCGAGGATCGACCTTCCGAGGACCGGGAGCCGACGACCGATGAGCCGGCCCAGACGTCGAAGTTGGTGGCTCGTTTCGCTCCTCGGGCTCCTGGCGATCGGCGGTGAGCCGACATCCGGCCAGAATCCTCCCCGGACCAACGCCCCGACCTGGGCCTCTCCGACCTCGCTCCTCGATCCCCGCCTGGAGCCGCTCCGGCTCGCCTCAGCGTCCTGGGAGCTGCGCACGGGGCCCGAGCGCACGGTCATCGACCAGGTCTGCCTCGTGCCCGACCTCTCGACGTTCTTCGAGGCCATCTCGGCCTGGGACCAGGGCCACTGGTTCCCCATCCTCTTCGACGACGTCGAGTCCTCCTTCCGCTTCATCCGCGCGTTCAAGCCGGCCCGGATCGTCCGCCATCCGAAGGCGGCCGGCGCGATCCCGCCCGAAAAGCTCTGGGAGCGGGCCATCCGGGCGGTGGGGGCCTCGTGGACCGTCGAGGCGAACCCATCGGCCTACAAGCCCCCGGGAGATTCGGTCCCCAAGGGGCTCGGGCCGACGCCCCCCGGCGTCGTGCTCTCGTCGCCGACCGCGCCGATGCTCGCGGGGGCCGTGGCCCTCGCCGCCGGCCGGTTCCAGCCCCTGGTCCGGCTCGACTCCGACAAGCACTATGCGGACATCCTGTCGCTCGACCAGTGCGAGGCGTTCGATCACGAGCTTTCCGACAAGATCCGTCAGGTCGTCCCCAACCTGGACCGGTTCGGCGACGAGTGCGACTTCATGACCGTCGCGGGCGACTGGCCCTACCGCTATCGGGACGCGAAGGGGGAACTGGACGCGGTCGACGACCGCCTCGGCCGGTCGCCGGGCTCGGATCAGCGCTGGGCGTACGCGGGACGGCTGCTCGGGAACCCCGAGGAGAGCGTCTACCGGGCCATGTGCAGCCTGTTCCTCCGGCCCGACTCGGCCCTCATGTTCAACGGCTACGACGAGAAGGCGCCGCCGTGGTCGGACTACACCATGAGGACGGCCGCCGCGCGGTTCTCGATGATGATGCCGACCTCGCACGTCGCCGGAGAGCGGCCGGCGAACCTGGACGGCTGGCATGAGGTCTTCGACCCCTTCAACCGATTCGGGCTGGTTTTGATCAACTCGCACGGCTCGCCCACCGTGTTCAACATCCGTGGGGGCCCGGCCTCGACGCCGGATATTCCCCGAAGCGTGCCGTCGACCGTCCTGATGATCCACAGCTATTCCGCCTCCGACCCCACCGATCCCTCGACGATCGCGGGGCGCTGGCTGGCCAACGGGGCTTTTGTCTTCTTCGGCTCGATGAACGAGCCGTTCTTGAACTCGTTCCGGACGCCCCGCCTCGTCGGCGATCTGATCGGCGAGCGGCTTCCGATCGTCGCGGCGGTCCGGGCCTCGCTCGCCGAGCCGTTCGGCCAGCCCTGGAGGCTGGTCTACCTGGGCGACCCGCTCTACCGGATCAGGCCGCTGAAGACGGCCGACGAGCCGAGGGTCGTCCACTGGCCCCCGACCGCCGATTGGCCCGCCTATTCCGACTCATCCCGGCCGGCGGACGGCTCCGACGTGGACCTGTTCCTGTGGGCGCTCAAGACCGCGATCGCCCGGTTCCAGAGGGCGCTCGCGAACGGTTCCACCTCGGACGACATCGCCGACGCCCTCCTCTCGATCCGCCGGGGCAGGCTCCCGGCCGAATTCCGTCCCGTCTACGACGCCCTCCTGACCGAGATGCTCCTCCAGGGCCGGAGGCGGAGCGCCCTCAAGGCGAGACTCCTCGCCCTGCCCGAGGCCGAGCGGACCTCGGCCGATCGGCGGACGCTGGAGACGCTGCTCGCGATCGACCTCAACCTCGCGCTCAACAGCGGAGACGCCTCGCGATCGCGGTCGATCTGGTCCGAGGTGATGAAGTCCGACGCCCCTCGGGATTTCAAGGTCCAGGCCACCGATCGGGTCGGCCGGCTGGCCGATAGCCCGATCCGCCGCCATGACTGGAGCATCCTGCTCCGCGAGACGCTCGGGAATCGCCCGAGGCCGGCCGACGCCGAGATCATCGTCACCGAGCTGACGAGGGTCGACCAGGCTTTGAAGGCCGACCGCTGAAGCCGCATCCGATCGAGACGGAGCCATGTCGCAGAATACCGCGATCGAGTGGACCGACGTCACCTGGAACCCGATCCGGGGCTGCACCAAGATCAGCCCCGGCTGCGTCCACTGCTATGCCGAGACCTTCGCCGAGCGGTTCCGAGGGGTCCCCGGCCACCCTTACGAGCAGGGATTCGACCTCCGCCGGGTCCCCGAGAAGCTCCTGGAGCCGTTCCGGCTGGCCGCCCCGAAGATGATCTTCGTCAACTCGATGAGCGACCTCTTCCACAAGGACGTCGAGGACGACGAGATTGTCGCGATCGTCCGGGTGATGGCCCGTGCCGACTGGCATACCTACCAGGTCCTCACCAAGCGATCCGGGCGGATGAGCGAACTTCTCCGGTCGAAGCTCGCGTTCGCCGCCGACTTGCCCCACATCTGGTGGGGAGTCAGCGTCGAGGACAAAAGGCACGGCCTGCCGCGCGTGGATCATATCCGGTCCGCGCCCGCCGGCCTGAGGATGCTCTCGGTCGAGCCCCTCCTCGAAGACCTCGGGCCGCTCGACCTGTCCGGGATCGGCTGGGTGATCCTCGGCGGCGAGAGCGGCCCAGGGGCCAGGCCGCTCCGGGAAGGGTGGGTCGTCGCCGTCCGCGACGCCTGCATCGCCGCCGGCGTCCCGTTCTTCTTCAAGCAATGGGGAGGGGTCCGCAAGGGGAAGTCGGGCAGGCTCCTGGAAGGTCGGACATGGGAGGAGGCCCCGCCTCGATCATCCAAAGCCATGCCGGGCCTGAAGGAACGCCGGGCGATGATCGTCGAGATGGAATCGGTCCGGTAGCAACAGGTAGGAGGAAGGTGGGCCTCGCTCCGCTCGACACCACCCTACAACCTGGGCAGATAGCCGTTCGCGAGGTCCCGAAAGGATTCGACCTGAGCGCCTTCCCAGCCCTCATCGAATCCCAGTTCGCCCGCGAGCAGCGACGCGACCGCCGGCGCCGCCTCGATGCTGGCCTTCGCGTCCAGGAACAGCCCGCGAGTCCGCCGGGCCAGGATATCCTCGACCGATCGGGCCAGTTCATGGCGAACCGCCCAGATCACCTCGACCTTGAGGTCGGGCAGTGCCGGATGGATCGGCTCGCCCCACTCGGGATTCTCGGCGACCAGCTTTTGTAACTCGGGAGCGTCGGAGCCGTAGGTTGTGAACGGGCCTTCGACCCTGTCCTCGGCCCAGCCGTGGAGTCGGAGCGACTGGGTCCTGGATTCTCGAAGGGGGAAACCGGCCACCCCGGCCGCGCGGTCGACGGCATCCTGCCCCATCCTCCGGTATGTGGTCCACTTCCCCCCGGCGATCGTGACGAGGCCCGAGTCGGAGACGAAGACGGCATGCTCGCGCGAGAGCGACGCCGTCCGACCTTCACCCCCCTTCCCCAGCAAGGGGCGAAGGCCGGCGAAGGTGCTCCGGATGTCGTCGGCCGTGAGTTTCCGGGCGAAATAGCGCGAGGCGTGATCGAGAAGGTAGCCGACCTCAGCCGCCGAGGGCCGGGGCTCTCGGACGGTCTGGTCGACCGGCGTGTCGGTCGTGCCCAGGAGCACCTTGCCCCGCCAGGGGATCGCGAACAGCACCCGGCCGTCGTCGGTCTTCGGGATCATCACGGCCGAATCGCCGGGCAAGAACGAGCGGTCGAGGACGACGTGCGACCCGCGACTCGGCGCCATCGACCGCGACGCTCGCGGCTCGTCCACCCCGCGGAGGGTGTCGGCCTCGACTCCCGTCGCGTTGACGACTGCCTTCGCGAAGACCCGGAACGTCTCGCCGGTCTCGCCGTCGACAGCCTCGACGCCGGCAACCTTGCCGCCTTCCTTGACCAGCCCCGCGACGGAAACACCGTTGAGCGCGACCCCGCCGAGCCCCAGGAGCGTCCGGACCAGCGCGATCGCAAACCGGGCATCGTCGAACTGGCCGTCGGCATAGACGATCCCCCCGTGGACGCGACGGGGCGACAACGTCGGGGCGAGTCGGAGCGCCTCCCGGCGGCCGACCGGCCTCGACCCTCCCAGGCTCGAACCCAGGGCGAGCAGGTCGTACGCCTTGAGGCCGACCCCGTAATAGGCGAGTTCGCCCAGGGAATAGGCCGGGACCAGGAAGTCCATCCGGTGAACGAGGTGGGGCGCGTTCCTGAGCAGGACGCCCCGCTCGTGAAGCGCCTCGCGGACCAGGCCGAGGTTGCCTTGCGCGAGATAGCGGACCCCGCCGTGGATCAGCTTGGTGCTCCGGCTCGAAGTCCCCCGGGCGAAGTCGTCGGCTTCGAGGAGGAGCGTCGAATATCCCCGCGAGGCCGAGTCGACGGCCGTCCCCAGGCCGGTCGCCCCCCCGCCGATGACGACGATATCCCACCGGATCTGATCGCGGATTCGTCCGAGGAGGTCACGTCGGGTCGTCACGATAGGTCTCGATGTCCTTCCAGCTCTCCGATCCTCCGACGGATCGGGTCGGGGATCGGGCACGGCTCCGACTTGTTGTAGTCGAAGAGGACCAGGACGGCCGTCCCCTCGGCCGCGATTTCGTTCGAGGCCAGGCCGACGACCCGGTGCTCCATCGTCAGGCTGGTCCGGCCGATCCGGGCGACCCGAGAGCCGACCCGGACCGTGTCGGGATAGGTCAGCGGTCGGCGATAGTCGCAGCGGGTCGAGGCGAGGATCGGGCCGACCCTTTCGGATTCGAGGAGGTCCCAGAGCCCGACCTTCCTCGTGTAAACGACCCGGGACGACTCGAACCAGCGGATGTAGACGGTGTTGTTGACGTGCCTGAAGGCATCCATGTCCCCCCACTGGACGGGGATCTCGATCGCGACGGGGAAGCCGGCCAGCGGATCGTCCATGCGGGGGCTCACGGGGTCGGGACGCCCGAGGGGCCGGGACCAACGCGTTCGGGGTTGGCGCGGGTCTGGTCGGTGTGAGGGACGTGGACGAAGGTGGCCGACGAGGTCGCGACGAGCGCCCCGCCGGCGGTCCGGATCTCACCCTCGGCGACGGCGGTCTTCCGGCCCTGGTGGCGGACCACGCTCGACGCGATGAGCGTCTCCCCCTCGAAGGCGGGCCGGATGAAGTGGACGTTGAGCTGGGCCGTGACCAGGTAATGGTCGGGCGGGCTCGCCCCCTGCGCCTTCATCCCCATGACCGAGTCGAGCAGCGTCGCGATCACGCCACCGTGCACGATCCCCAGCGTCCGCAGATGCCCGGCGCGGACCTCCAGGGTCAGCCGCCCTTCGGCGTCGACGCCGACGCCAAGGCGTTCGAGGAAGCTCAGTCGATGCGATTCGTCCAGGCCGTTGAATTCGTCGGTGAGCAAGTCGATCAGGTCCTTCGAGGTAGCGAGGAGGCAACGCGATCCGTCGTGATCCTCACGATTGGGCCCGCACAAGCTGCGCCCTGGATCGTATTCTAGGGAGTTGGCGCGGCGAAAGCACGCCAGCTTCTCTTGTCGAAGAAGAGTCGTATAATTGCAGCAGATGGGCGATCGGCCGGGGTCATTTCTCGGCGGCAGTGCCGATCGTCGTCGTCCCTTTCTCGCGTCGAGCCCGTCCCTATTCCCGAGCCTCGTTCAAATCCCGGCCATCCGCCGGGATCGGGGCCGCGTCGTCCTTGACGTTCCGTCCGAAGGCTTCATCGTCGGGGGTGAACCTCCCATGAAAGACACCGAAGGCCGCTGGCTGCGGCGCAAGTCGGCGATGGAGACCGACCTGACGCGATCGTCCTTGAACGCCCCGGCCTCGGGGCGGGTCTCCGGCGGCCCCATGCCCTCGGCCCGGGCCACGACGGCGGCCGACCTCTCGAAACGAATCCGGTCGTCGGCCTTCGCGTTCCGGGGGTTCGACGTGGAGAACGTCGGCCGGAGCGTCGAGCTGCTCGACCACCCGGCCTACGGGCCGATCGTCGCCCGGGTCCTGGCCGAGGCGTCCGTGTACTGTTCCGAGGCCGTCCGCGTCAAGGTGGACCTGGCCGCCCACATCCGCGAAGGGGCGAGGAGCACACTCGATTTTTTTCCCCAGGACGTCGCGACCATCGTCGCGACGGAACTCGCTCAGATGACAGTGCTTGAGGAATGCTTCGGGGTCCCCGCCCGCGATGCCCGCCTGAGCTTCGGCTACAGCATCGGCGAACTCTCCGCGCTGGTCTGGAGCGAGGTCTTCTCCCTCGAACAGCTCCTCCCGATCCCGCTGGCCCTCGCCGCCGACTGCGCCGAGCTGGCCGCCGACCTGACGATGGGCGTGCTTTTCACCCGAGGTCCGGCCCTGCCGATGGACGAGGTCGAGCGGCTCTGCCGGGGGATCAGCAGCGAGGGGGCCGGGCTGATCGGCCCCTCGGCGTTCCTCTCGCCCAACACGGCGCTGATCCTCGGCCAGGGGGACACGATCGACCGGCTCGACGCGGTGAAGGGGTCGCTTCTCTCTCACAAGTCGCATAAAGTGCTGCTCAGGAGGAACGCCAATCGCTGGCCGCCGCTGCACTCGCCGCTGGTCTGGCAGCGTCATATCCCCGACCGGACGGCCATGGCCCTCTACAAGACGGGCGGAGGCCAGAGGAAGCCGAGCCCGACCCTGCTCTCGTGCGTGACCGGGGACGCCGGCTATGACGTGGAGAACACCCGCGAGATCCTGACCGACTGGACCGACCATCCCCAGCGGCTCTGGGACGTGATCGACCACACGCTGGCGATGGGCGTGGAGACCGTGATCCACGTCGGCCCGAGGCCGAACCTGATCCCGGCCACGTTCACCCGGCTCGGCAACAACGTCAAGGGGCATCTGGGAAACAGGTACATGCAGATGCTCGGCCGGGGGGTCGCCAACGGCCTGGGCCGGAACTCCTGGCTCTCGCGGCTCCTGCCGTCGAGGACCGCCCTTCTCAGGGCCCCGTTCCTGACCCACGTCATCCTGGAGGACTGGTTGCTCGAACAGCCGCTGCCCGGCGTCGCGGTCAGCCTGGCCGGGACGGCTGAGAAATAACGCCCTTGCGGACCCGGTTCCGGGTACAAGAGACGCAAGTCACCTTTCCAGGGGGCCAGAGCCATGAGCCAGGACCTGCAAGAACCCGAGACCGAGACCTTCGTCGAGACCGCGCTCAAGCTGGGCGGCAAGAGCGAGGAGGAGGCCCGGCGGACGGGCTCGCTCGACAGGGCCGACGACCAGGTCGAGGACCTGTTCGCGACCCGCTACCAGACCGCCCACAGCCCGGTCCACCGGGCCGTCTGGGATCGCGAATTCCCGTCCGAGCTGTTCGCCCCCGAGCCCTCCCGGGCCTCCGCCGCCTGCGAGCGGACGATGCAAGCGTCGATCGACCTCGTCCGCCGGCACGTCCACGCGAAGACGCTGCTCAACGGCCGGGGCAAGATCGCCGACCACGTCTTCCGGGAGCTGGGCGAGGTCGGCTACTGGGGCCTGCTGGTCGATCCCGAATATGGCGGCGGCGGTGCCCCGTTCTCGGCCTTCGCGCCGTTCCTGACCCGGATGGCGACCGTCGACCCGACCGTCGCGGGGCTGGCGTCGGTCCACGGCTGCATCGGCGCCGTCGACCCGGTCCGGACCTTCGGCACGCCCGAGCAGAAGCGGCGGTTCCTGCCGACGCTCGCCAGCGGCCAGCGGCTCTCCGGCTTCGCCCTCACCGAGCCCGCCGCCGGGTCGGACCTGACCGCGCTCCGGACCCGCGCGGAACTCGTCGGCGACGAATACGTCGTCAACGGCGAGAAGCTGTTCATCACCAACGCCATCGCCGGCCGGACGATCGGCCTGGTCTGCCTGATCGAGGACAGGCCGGCGGTCCTGATCGTCGACCTGCCCGAGCACGAGGACGAGCATTTCCAGACGGTCAATTACGGCCTCTACGCGCTCAAGCACTCGTACAACAATGGCCTCCGGTTCCGCGACTTCCGCGTCCCGGCCGAGAACCGGCTGGCCATCGCGAAGGGGGACGGCCTGACGATCGCCTATCACGGCCTGAACCTCGGCCGCGTCGCCCTCTGCGCCAACGCGGCGGGCACGATGCGGACGATGCTGGCCAGCATCCTGCCGTGGGCGAGGTTCCGCAAGACCTACGGCGCGGCGATCGTCTCGCGCGAGCTGGTCAAGCGCCGGGTCGGCCGGCTGGCGGGCCTGATCGTGGGGGCCGATGCCCTGGTGGCCTGGTGCTCGTGGCTGCTCGACCAGGGCTATCGGGGCGAGATGGAATGCACCGTCGCCAAGGTCTTCGGCTCGGAGGCCCAGAAAGAGGCTTCGATCGAGCTGTTCATGAAGACCCACGGCGGCCGGGCCTTCCTCCACGGCCACCTGTTCGGCGACAACGTCCACGAATACCTCGCCCCTTGCATCTACGAGGGCGAGGGCGAGATGCTCGGCATGGGCTTCTTCAAGTCGCTCATCAAGGACTTCGGCAAGACCTACTTCGAGCCGATCGGCAAGGCCCTCCAGGCCGCCGGCATCCGCAATCCGAACCCATTGAACCCGGCGCACGCCTGGGCGCTCCGGAACGCGGCGATGCCGTTCGCGAAGTGGCGGATCGCCCAGTCGTTCGGAGGCTGGCATCATCCGAACCTACCCTCGCTCCCGCCCGTGCTGGCCGAGCACGCGAGCTTCGCCGCCGAGACGCTCCAGCGGAGCCGGCTGGAGGTCGCATCGGTGATGAGCAAGCACCAGCTCAGGCTGGCCGACCGCCAGTGCCGGATGGCCGAGCTGTCGCAGAGGCTCCAGGACCTGGTCGTGATCCTGGCCACGGCCTGCTGGGCCGGGCGGCAGGAGAACGGGCTCGTCCAGGAGGCCGCCGACATCCTCTGCCAGGACCTCCGCCGCAAGCTCACCGGCAAGAGGCCGACCGACGCCTACTTCCGGGCTGTCACCCGGCTCGGCGAGTCGATCGCCGAGGGAGGCTTCGTCGACATCGCGGGCATCGACGCCGGCGAGATCCTGATGCCGTACTCGGCCTGATCTCAAATTTCAGATCGGAGATTTCAAATTTGAGATCGGAGTTTGAAAGGATCTGCCCCCAGTCCTCTGAAAGCTCCGATCCGAGATCCGAGATCCGAGATCCCCGTAAAGCTCACGGTCGCGAAGAGTGATCCCAAGACAAGGGGTGGTCATGTCCAGCGCATTCCAATTCGAGGAGCGGGGCGACGGCATCGGCCTGCTCACGCTCGACCTGCCCGAGAAGAAGGTCAACACGCTCGGCCAGGCCGTCCTGGCCGAGCTGGGCGGCCTGGTCGCGAAGCTCAAGGGCCGGACGGACCTCCGCGGGCTGCTGTTCCGGAGCGGCAAGCCCGGCCAGTTCATCGCCGGGGCCGACCTCAACGAGCTGGGCGCCCTGGCCTTCGCGGGCAAGGAGCAGGTCGGCCAGGCCGTCGCGATGGGACATCAGCTCTACGGGATGGTCGCGAGCCTGCCGTTCCCGACCGTCGCGCTGGTGGATGGCAACTGCATGGGCGGCGGGACCGAGCTGATCCTGTCGATGGACGACCGGATCGTGTCCAACGCCCCGCACACCAAGATCGGCCTGCCCGAGACCAAGATCGGCATCATCCCCGGCTGGGGCGGCACGCAGCGGCTCCCCCGGCTGATCGGCCTGAACGCGATCGAGATCATCTGCTCGGGCGAGCCCGTCTCCGCCTCGAAGGCCGTCGAGATCGGCCTCGCGTTCGACGCCGTCCCCGCCGACCGGCTGGTCGAAGAGGGTATCCGGCGGGTCGAATACCTCCAGCAGACCGGCGATTGGAAGGAGACCAGGAAGCGGCACCAGCAGCCGCTCGGCCTGAGCCAGGATCAGGCCGCATTCGCCTTCGCCACCGCCGAGGGGGCGATCAGGATGAAGACCAAGGGGCAATATCCCGCGCCGCTGGTCGCGCTCAAGGCGATCCGCGAGGGTTGCAACCTGACGCTCGACGAGGGGCTGAAGGTCGAGCGCGAGGCGTCGCTGGAAGTCATGGGCTCGCCGATCTCGGCGAACCTGATCGCCGTCTTCTTCATGCAGAACCGCCTGGCCCGCGACCCAGGAGTCTCGGGCTTCGAGGGGACTCCCCATGCGATCAAACGGGTCGGCGTCATCGGCTCCGGCCTGATGGGCGCCGGGATCGCCACGGCGCACGCGAGGTCGGGCCTGCCGACCGCCATGATCGACGTCGACGACGCCCGCCTGGCCGACGGGCTCAAGCGGGCCACCGAGGTCATCACGGGCCGGATCAAGATCGGCCGGGCGACCCCCGAAGACCTGGCCAGGATGCTCGGGCTGCTCAGCACCTCGACCTCGGACAACATCCTGGCCGACCGCGACCTCGTCATCGAGGCGATCACCGAGAACGAGGCCGCCAAGGCTGAGACGTACAAGGAACTCGCCAGGGTGATGAAGGACGACGCGATCCTGGCGTCGAACACCTCGACGATCTCGATCACCCGGCTGGCCGAGTCGGCCCCGCACCCCGAGCGGTTCGTGGGGATGCACTTCTTCAATCCGGTCGACCGGATGGAGCTGGTGGAGGTGATCCGGGGGGCGAAGACCTCGGACGAGACGATCGCCCGGGTGGTCGCGCTGGCCAAGGCGATCCGGAAGACGCCGATCGTGGTCAACGATTGCGCCGGGTTCCTGGTCAACCGGGTGCTC
>JAJYDH010000177.1 GCA_021777685.1 Planctomycetota bacterium
GGCTGTCGTCTTGGCTCGACTGCGTGCCCGTGATGTAGCCGGGCGGGAAGGTGTCGTAAGTCGAGTGGTAGTTGTGCATCCCCAGCCCGATCTGCTTCAGGTTGTTCGCGCAGCTCATCCGCCTCGCCGCCTCGCGGGCGGCCTGGACGGCGGGGAGCAACAAGGCGACCAGGACGCCGATGATCGCGATGACGACCAGCAGCTCGATCAGCGTGAAACCGCGGCGAGGGCGAAAGGCAAGGCGCATGGACAGGCTCCGGGATGGAAGGATGAAGCGTGACTCGCGGCGAGATCGGAAATCGCGGCGAGTCGGCCTCAATCCCGGAAGACCTGGAGCCGGCAGAGCCTCCGGCGGGCGGATGGGGGCGGGGGGGCGGGCCCGGCATCGGGGCGGGTGGTCGACGGGCGAGGGACGAGGTCGGGAAGGATGAAGGTCCGGTCCAGGATCGCGGGGGCCGGCCCGGGAAGGTCGAGCGAGCGGTCCGTCGAGATCGAGTCGTCGAGGTGGTCCTGCGGCGCGTCGACCGGGTCGATCGCGCCCGGGAAGGCCAGCTCCGCCATCGAGGCGGCCGACGCCTCCGCCGCGCGGGCCTGGCGGACCAGGATCGCGGACGGCAGCGCGACGACGCAGAGGCAGGCCAACAAGACTAACCGGGACATCGCTTTCCCCTCGGGCACGGATCGATTAAGATCCTAGCGCGCCCGGCCGGGAGGCGTCAAGCGGGCCTTCGGTAGCCCTCTCGAAGACGGGATGCCCTCTCGATGGACGAGACGACCTTCCATTATTCGATCGCCTGTTCCAGCCCCGGCTGCGCCGAGGCCCCCCGGTACAAGATCGCCGCCCCCTGGAGCCACGGGCCGCTCCGCGAGCTGAAGAACTACGGCCTGGCCTGCGAGCGCCATCTCGGCCCGCTCCTGGACCGGGCCCGGGACCACCACGGGAAGCTGGCGATGCGCGATGACGAGGTGGTCGGGCCGGTCGAGGTCTTCTCGCTGGTCCCCGGCCACCGAGACGGCCAGCTTCCCCGCCTCACCGAGCCGACCACGGACGCCTGACAGGACGCTTCAACCTTCGAACGGGATGGACCCCGACCCATGCTCATCGAGCGAGCGATCATCGCCCTCGTCGTCCTCGCGGCCCCGGCCGACGCCGGCAATCCTCCTTCGAAAGCCCTCGGCGACCCGTTCGCCGGGTTCGACCTGCCGGATGCGTGGGAGGCCCGGTTCTGGGGCGGACCCGACGCCCTCGCGCTCATGGAGATGGACCCGAAGCGGCTCGCCGACCTCGTGCCGACCCAGGCCGGGCTCCGCTACTGCCGATGCCCGGAGTGCGACGCGCCCGAGGCCGACGACCCGCTCGGCTGGTCGATCCGCAAGCCGAAGGTCGTCACCTGCAAGAAGTGCGGGGCCGAGTTCCCCAACGACAAGGTCCCCGCCCAGGTCAACCAGAAGGCGCCCGAGGACACCGTCGAGGTCGTCCCGGGCCTCACCCACCATTACCCGTATCACGCGGTCGAGGCCGAGAAGCAGCTATATGCCGACGAGCGCCTCTACCTCTCCGCCCGGCGCGACCACGAGGCCCGCGAATACCTCTCGAAGGCCGCCCTCTACGCCGCCGTCCGCTACCGGGACCGGCCGCTCGGCGAGCCCGACCCGAACCTCGCCCGCGTGGCGAGCGTGATCCTCCTCCGGTTCGCCCAGGTCTACCCGAATTACGCATTGCATCTCGACCGGCCGGGCGAGCCCAAGTTCCTCGAACCGGCGCACCAGCCGCCCCCGTATCGGCGAGGGTACGGGACGGCGAAGTGGGATGCCTCGGGGAGCCTGGACGTCCCGATCAACCTGGCCATCGCCTACGCCCTGGTCCGCGAGTCGCCCGAGATGGCCGAGGCGGGCAAGATCCTCGGGGTCGCCGACCCGAGGCGGACGATCGAGCACGACCTGTTCCGGGCCTCGGCCGCCTTCGTCCGCGACCAGCCCGAGGAGATCAACGAGCAGGCGCTCCAGGTCGACCGGGGGCTGCTCACCGTCGACCGGCTCCTGGGGGACGACCCCCTCGACCCCGAGGCGGTCCGCCGGCTCCGCGACTTCTCCGAGCGCGGGTTCTACTATGACGGCCTCTGGCGGCAGGGGGATGCCGCGAGCCAGCGGAGGGTCGTCGGGATGCTCGACGGCTGGATTGACCGGCTCTTGCCCGGCGGCCCGACGGGCGTCGCCCGGGCGCCGGGGCCGACCACGATCCTGGCGCTGGCAAGGTCGGCCGACTCGGCGATCCTCACCGACGCGAAGGCACCCGAGGTCCAGCAGGTCGGCTGGCCGGCCCCGGGTACGCTGACAACGCCACGCCAGCCGGCCCTCCTGGGCGGCGCCGGGCTGGCGAGGCTGGCCGTGGGGAAGGGGGCCGACGCCCTCGACCTGGAGCTGCGCGGGATGGGCCACTTCGGCGACCCCCGGTCGCGGCGGCAGGCCCTTCGGGTGGCCGTCGGCGGCAAGACCGTGCTCGGCGACCTCGACGACCTGCCCCCCCGCCCCGACGGCTGGGACCGCGCCTCGGCCAGCCACAACACGGTGCTCGTGGACGGCCTCAACCAGCGCGAGACGCCCCGGATGATGCACGAGGTCGCGCCCGGCGGCGAGTTCACCTTCTTCGCCGCCGACCCCGACTTCCAGGTCGCCGTCCTGGACGACCCCCGCGCCTATCCCCGGTCGACGACCCGGTATCGCCAGACGCTCATCGCCTGCGCCGGGGCGAAGGCCCGCTACGCGGTCTCGGTCTTCGAGGTCCACGGGGGATTGCAGCACGACCAGGTCTTCCACGCCGCCCCGGGCGACCGGGCCGGCTGGTCGGTCTCGGTGCCGACGAGGCCCGGCCCCGAGTCGCTGCTGCCCCCCTCGATCCCGTACCTGGCCAACGCCCGCGCCGAGGACGGCCGCTGGTTCGTCCAGGCTTACGGCGAGTTCGACCGGATGGCCCACGGCTCGGCCACCCTGCCCGGCCTGGCGACGCTCGGCCGGGAGCAAGGGCGGCCCGGCGTGCGCCTCCACCTGCTCGGCGACGCCCCGTACAAGGTCGTGACCGGCTCGACCCCCCGAGCGTCGTCGCCCGAGGAGCCCCCGAGGTCGGCCCTGCTCCTCCGGCGGGACTCCCCGGACGGGGGGACGCTCGAATCGACGTTCGTGACGGTGTTCGACCCGATCGGGCCGGGCCCGAGCCTCACCAAGGTTGGCCGGATGACCTCGACGCCCGGCTTTGTCGTCCTTTATTTGGAGACCCTCGACGGCCCCGAGCACCTGGTCATCAACCTCCGCCCCGGAGCCGGCCGGACGGTCCAGCTCGCCGACGGTCGCGACCTGACCACCGACGGCCTCGTCGTCCGGGCCCGCCGCGACGAGCTGACGCTGGCCGGCGGGACGGTCGCCTCGACATCGGGCTTCGCCGTCCGCCAGCCCCGGGTCTCGGGCACGATCCTCGCCGCCGCCCGGTTCCCGACGAGCGACAGCCGGGGCTGGTTCGAGACCGACGCCCCGATCCCCGACGACCCCACCCTGATCGGCCGGACCCTCCTGATCCGCCACGGCGACAAGACCACCCACGGCTGGACCCTCACGAAGGTCGAGCCGATCGCCAGCAAGCGGGTTCGGCTCCACGTCCGCGAGGAGCCCGGCTTCCTGATCGATGGCTCGGATCGGGCCGCCCGGTATTACCAGTTCCCCATGACACGGAGCCCCGGCCCGCACAGGTTCAGCATCGCGACCATCAAGCGATGACCCCTCGCGGCCGGATTCTCCCGAAAATCCACTTCGGACCATTGACGGGCGCGGTGGACGTCGCTACGATGAGGGTGTTGGATGCGATGCCCATCCGCCTTCTAGCCTCTCCATCCAACCGGGGCATCGGCCCTGTTCATCGCGCCATCTTTTCGGATATGCCCCGCCGGCCCGTAAATCTACGGACCGGCGGGGTTCTTCATTTTTCACCCAACTTCTGACGAACTGGGCACCGATCCTGCGGCTCCTCGCCCCCCGATGACCTGTTTTATCATCCGGAGTCGGCCTCCCATGAAACCGACCGAGCCCGATGCCGCCGGGGGCGAGCCCGATAGTCGGTTCCCATCCGGCCCCTGGACCGGCTACTTCCTCCAGCCCTCCCTGCCCGGGAAGCACTGGATGGAGCTCCACCTGTCGTTCCAGGACGCGACCATCAAGGGTGACGGGCGCGACTGGGTCGGCCAGTTCCGGATCAAGGGAAAGTACCAGCTCGAAGACGGCAAGTGCTGGTGGACCAAGTCTTACGTCAAGAAGCACTCGATCGCCTATCAAGGTTACAACGAAGGCAAGGGGATCTGGGGCACCTGGGAATTCGACACCAACTGGAAGGGCGGATTCTACATCTGGCCCGTCGCGATGGGCGACCCCACCCAGGCCCGGCTTGCCGAGGCGATCGAAGAACCGGCGCCGGCCCCCCCCGTCGTCGAACCTGTGGAGGCGCCCGCCATCCCCGCCGAGATCGCCGAGCCGATCTCCACCTCGGGCGAGTGACCGGGTCGACCGCTCAGCGCGATTCTCGGTCGTTGATCCACTGCCGGAGGGTGTTGGCGGGGATGCCCAGGGACCGCTCGGCGGGCGAGGGTCCTCCCAGCCTCGACACGGCGTAGCACCGCCAGAGGTCTTCCCAGACCGGCAGGGGGATGGGGCGGTCCAAGCCCGGGACCTCGCGGGCGGCCTCGACCGAATCCCAGACTCGGGGCATGGCCACGTCGAAGAGTCCGGCCACGCGGGCCTGGGCGTCTTCGAGGGACAGGCCCATCCCTTTCATGAGCGTCTTCGCCGCCAGGGCCCGGAGCCGGCGTTGCCAGTCGTTGAGCGGGATCGAAGGGGCGGCGGCCGGAGGATTCGAGGCGGCCACGGTAACGCCGTTCCCCCGGACAGGCTCGACCGGGCCGAGGAACGGGCGGAGGTGAGCCCAGGTCAGGACGTCGACCTCGCGGCTGTGGCGCAAGATGGCCCGTTCGATGACGTTGCGCAGCTCGCGGCTGTTGCTCTCGGCGAACGGCTGGGCCCGGAGCCCTTCCACCGCGTCGTCGGCCAGCTCGACCTCGGCCCCGACCTCGGCGGAGACGACCCGGGCGAGCCATCGGGCCTGGGCGTCGATGTCCTCGGGCCGGTCGCGGAGCGGCGGGACGGCCAGGGGGAGCCGTTCGACCCGGGCCAGGAACGCCAGGGGCAGCTCGCCGGACCGCCTGCGTTCGAGCCAGGGGCCGGTCTCCACCGTCAGGACGGCCGCCGCATCGGCCTGGCGGCGGACCTCCTCCTCGCCGAGCCGGCTGTACTCGCCGTCCTCCAGGAACGAGTGGAGGATCGCCGAGGCGGCGTTGGGCAGCCGGTGGAAGTCGTCGAGCAGGATCAGGCCCTTTCCGGCCGAGGCCACCAGGCCGGGCCGGTCCTCGCGGGCGTCGGTGAAGGCCCCCCGCCTGTGGCCGAAGAGGATGCTCCGGAGCAGGGTCTCGTTGGTCAGCTCGTTGCACGAGGCCACGGCCATCGGCGACTTCCGGCGGTCGGTCGCCGCGTGGAACAGCTCGGCCAGCCCGCGCTTGCCGGTCCCGCTCTCGCCGTCCAGCAGGAGGCAGGGAAGGGGGCGCCGACCCCGTCCCGTCCCCGAGGCCTTCGTCGGCTCGGCCCCGAACAGGCGGGCGAGGTCGAACAACTGGGCCAGGGTCGAGCCCAGGGCGTCGGACTGGTAGACGATCCCCTGGTCGGCGACCGCCGCCGCGAAGGTCGCCACCGGAGGCTCGGCCAGGTGCCCGGCGACGGCCCGGGTCACGACCCCGGCCAGGCCGGGCGACTCGCCCCCCTCGTTCCCCTTGCGGATGAACCGCTCGGCCGGGAACCCCTCGGGCCGGGGATAGGCCGAGTACAGGAGCCCCTGGACCTCCGGGTGGACCCGCCGGGCCTCGTCGACGAACAACTGACCGGCGCGGAGGCCCCCGGCGTCGTCGGAGAACCGGAGGTCGGAGACGACGGCCGCGAAAAGTTGCTCGTTGAGCAGCTTCCGGGCCAGGTCGAACCGCCCGCCGCGCTCCCGGACCAGATGCAGGTGGACATGGAACGGCGACCGATGCCGATAGGCGGCCAGCCGTTCGCTGGCGTATCCGTGGGCCGTCACCTTGACGTGGATCGCGCCGGAGGTCCCCAGATCGCCCCGGCGGAGGGCCGCTCCGACGGACCGGTCGGCGCCCAGCCCTTTGGCCAGGTCGTTCGGGAAGCTCGGGATGAGGGATTCGAGGACGCGAGGGTCGTCGTCCAGGACCATCAGGTGAGGAATCCAGGGCATCGTCCGTGTCTCGCCGGCCGGCCGAGGGGGGGGGTCCGAGGCGCGGTCCGACCGGCCTCGTGACCATGCTAACCGATCGGCGACGGGCGGGCTATCGTCGGCGGGCGGGCCGGTACGCGAGCGGAATTCGGCGTTGTCTAGCCCCCTCTCCCCTCGTGGGAGAGGGGGCCAGAAGCTTGCTTCGCTCGCCAGAAGACGGACCCATCTGCCTATCCTGTCGGGCCGGCCCGGCTCGCCGAAAAGACGCGACCGGCCGGGTCGCGACTTCCGATCTATGATGGGACTGTTGCCCGAGAGGATCATGCCGGCCCGGAGGATGCCCGAATGTCGCCCCGTCGCCCGACCCGAAGCGCCCGCCGGCCGATCCGCCTCGATCCCTCGGTCGAGGGGCTGGAGGGACGGACGCTCCTGAGCTTCGGCCTCGGGGCGGGACAGGACCTGGCGACGGCGGGCGCGTCGGCGACGAACGGGGGCAGCCTGGCCACCCAGGGGAATACCAGCAGCCTACCCGGCAACAACCCCTCCCGCTCGCAGTTCCCCAATCTGGGGACCGTCGGCGACTTCAACCATGACGGGATCTCCGACCCGGCCGTCTACCTGCCGAACTTCGCCACTTTCGCCTACCGCCCGTCGGGCGGCGGGGCCGACGTGGTCACGCCCTTCGGCATCACCGGCACCGGCCAGACCTTGCCCGCCCCGGGCGCCTACGACGGGCTCGGCCTGGTCGAGCTGGGCGTCTATCTCCCCAAGTACGGGGCCTTCGCGACCCGCCCGTTCTTCACCGCGCCCGACGTCGTCACGCCGTTCGGCATTCCCGGGCCGGGCCAGACGATCCCGACGCCCGGCAATTACGACGGCCTGGGCAAGACCGACATCGCCGCGTACCTGCCCGCCTTCGCCTCCTTCGCCTATCGGCCGTCGGACGGCTCGCCCGACAAGATCGTCCCGTTCGGCATCCCCGGGCCGGGCCAGACCTTGCCCGCTCCCGGCGACTACTTCGGCAGCGGCCAGACCGACATCGCCGCGTATCTCCCCGCCTCGGGCGTCTACGCGATCCGGAACCCGCGAGGCGGGCCCGACGAGCTCATCCCGTTCGGCATCCCCGGATTCGACAAGGCCGGGGCCCCCAACTCGATCCCGGTTCCCGGCAATTACGACGGCACGGGCAAGACCAACATCGCCGTCTTCGTGCCCAGCCTCGCCGAGTTCATCTACCGGCCGTCCGACGGTAGCCCCGATGTGGTCGTGCCCTTCGGGATCGCGGGGGACGGCCAGACTCTACCCGCCCCGGGCGACTACGACGGCTCGGGCCGGACCGAGATCGCCGCCTATCTCCCGAGCCTCGGCCTCTTCGTCTACCGTCCGGCCGGCGGCGGCCCCGACGTGATCGAATCCATCGGGATCGCCGGCCAGACGATCCCCTTCAACCAGGCCACCGCGACGAGCCTCGTGACGGCGGCGGGGCTGGCCGCCGCCTCGACCGGCACCGTCGCGAAGGCCACGGCCGTCTCGGCCCCGATCCCGATCACCCCCGACGTCCTCGACGCGGTCGCCGGCCGGCCCTCGAAGACGACGGCCAGGGCCGGCTGACCGGGAAAGTTCGAGAGGAACCCTGGGCCCCGACCTTCCGCCGACTACAATGACGATCCCGGAACCGCGACATATCGAACCTTTGGGATCTGTCACGATGATCGAGGAAGGCCAGCCCGCCCCCGACTTCACCCTCATGGACCAGCAAGGCCAGCCGGTCACGCTCTCGACCCTGAAGGGGTCGCCGATCGTCCTGTACTTCTACCCCAAGGACGACACCCCCGGCTGCACCACCGAGGCCTGCGCCTTCCGCGACGCCGACGCCGACTACCAGGCCGCCGGCGCGAAGGTCCTCGGCGTGAGCCCCGACGACGTCAAGTCGCACGGCAAGTTCGCCGCCAAGTTCTCGCTCAACTTCCCGCTCCTGGCCGACACCGAGACCAGGGTTTGCCAGCTCTACGGCGTCTGGAAGGAGAAGTCCATGTACGGCCGGACATACATGGGCGTCGAACGGACGACGATCCTGATCGACCGCGAAGGGATCGTCCGCAAGGTCTTCCCCAAGGTCAAGGTCCCGGGGCACTCCGACGCGGTGCTCGAAGCGATCAAGGCGATGTAAGGTCCACGATGGCGGATGCTCGGATCAATCTGAGGCCTCTCTACCCGCAAATCTAGCGTTGATGGACGACGCAATCTCCCCAGATCGGCGACAACCTGACCGTCGACCGGCTCCATCACTCTGATGTCTCATGCAAGAAATCCCCGACAAGCCTCGCCAGCCACTCCGGATGGGTCCAGTGCGGCTGATGGCCGACCCCGGCCATCGGCGCCGGCCAGGCTCGGGGCAGACAGGTGACGAGTTCCTCGTAATGCGTCCACGGCACGATCCGGTCGGCGGTCCCGTGGATGACGAGGACGTCCTGGCGGATCTCGGGCAGGATCGGGCGGAGGTCGAGCCGGTCCAGGATGTCGAGCCGGTGCGACATCCCGGCGATCGGCGTCAGGCCGTTCTCCTCGACAAATTGGGCCCAGCGGTCGGGGATCTGGTCGGGGAAGGCCCGCCGATTCTTGCTCGCGAGCCCGACTTCGTGGAACGGGAGCCTCGACAGGTCGCCCCGGAAACGTCGCCCTAGCCTCAGAGCGAGCCGTTCGTCGGGACGGAGCCGGCGATGGGCGAACCCGCCCTGCAACGCGGCCTTCGGGAATCGCTTCGGGTCGCGATGCAGGGCCTTGAGGGTGATCGTCGAGCCGAATGACAGGCCGAAGGGGTAGATCTCGGCCAGGCCGAGGTGGTCGACCAGCCCGACCAGGTCGTCGACCAGGTCGTCGTGGGTGATCCGGTCGAGCCGGGCCCCGTCGTCGGGGTGCTCGCCCGGATAGTCGAGCTGGATCGTCCGGAACCGGCGGCCCAGGCGGAGGAGCGTCGGGGCGTACCCACGGTAGGTCGAGGCCAGACCCGGGATCAGGACCAGGGGCGGGCCTTCGCCCAGGACCCGGAACGTCATCCGGTGGCGAGGGCCGTCCCATCGGCGGACCTCGGCCCGTCGGTCGAATTCGCCCACCTCGGCGCGGAAGTCGATGGGAGGCTCATGCATCGACCGGCGCCGGCTCGGACTCATAAGCGACGCTGGCGAAGGTCACGCAGCAGGACCGCGAGGGGTTGACCGCCTGATCGTAACTCAGGAGCCGCCCCCGCGCCGGGCCGATCGCGTGGAGCATGATGTAGGTCGCGGCCAGGCCGCAGACCCGCCAGCGGTTGTCGACCGCCGCCGCCGTGCCGAACCAGCCCGCCGGGTCGCCGGCCGAGGCGCGGTCGAGCATCGCCCGGTCGAAGTCGCGGATCTGGCCCAAAGTCTGGTCGTCCACTGGCTTCGGGTCGCCGAACTCGGGCCCGACGTGGCAGAGGTCGATCGCCCCGATGTACGCGACCTTCTTGCCCGAGGCCGCCTCGACCGACCGGAGCGCCCCGACCATCCGGGCGACCTCGGGGTCCTCGATCGGGGCGACGCCGGACTCCATCAGGTCGTGGAACGAACCCACCAGGATCGGCACGATCGAGAATTCGCGACGGCCTCCCAGGAGATGCTGGAGGAACACGGCCTGGAACTCGATCGAGTGCTCGGTCCGGTGGGCTAGCTCGTCCTCGAAGAGATGGGAGCCGGCCGACTCCGCCAGGCGGTCGACGAAGACTCGATCGGTGCGGACCGTGCCCAGCGGCGTCTCGAAGTCCTTGCGGGTCAAGGCGAACCGGTTCCGGCAGTATTGATGGGCCACGCCGAGGACGACGAACGTATCGGCGTCGGATCGCTCGACCAGCTCCTTGTAAGCCCAGGTGTAGACCGGCCCCCCTCGCCCGAAGTCGATGTGCGGGCAGAGGACGGCCCGGAGGGCGGTCGAGGCGTCGGGCCCCTGTTCGACGGGCGGCCCCGACCCGGCCGGGTGGTCGAAAGACCGACCCAACGACTCCCGCAACCGATCCGGCGCCGCCGGGTACGACCGGCCGGCCATGGCGGCGGGTCGCGAATCCTGCTTGGCGTAGGTCTCGCAGAAGGCAGCGAACGTCGGGCCTTCGAGCAGCATCGCCCGATCGAGCTGGACGACAAGTTGGTCCAACTCGTCCATCGCCAGAGTTTGGCCGGTCTCGCGGTGGAGGCGAGACCGGATCTCGTCGAGGGTCATTCGTCCGTCGAAATGGCGGACGACGTGCTGGAAGCCGTCGAGGGGGATCAGGAACGACCCGCTGAAGAGGCCGAGCGAATCTTCCAGGGCGACGAACGGGCGCCCCTGGTGTTCGACCCGTCGGCCGGAGAGGGGACGGAGCTTGGGACGTTCCAGCGTCGCCATCCTCGATCCTCGGGCCGGCCGGGCGATCGTGGTCCGAGGGGCCGGCATGGCCCCCCGGACCCGATGATTATTCTCGGGCGGCGGATCGGCCTCGTCAAGCCGTGCGCCGGGGACCTCGCGGCGAGCAGGCGATCAGGGGCAGGGACCAGTCGGGGGGGGCGGCATCGCGGGGAGGCTGGGGCTTCCGACTCATGGCAAGGTCCTCGATTCGTATCGTATGGGCCTGATCTCGTCCGGATTGAGGAACGGGAGGGGAGACACCTCGTGTCGCCGGTAAGTTCACACAGCAAACACTATTCCATCGGCAAAATGCAATATAATCCATTCCGCCCCCGGGGTCACATTAATCATTTTTGAAGAAGAAGTTAAGTTGGGGGCCATCGCGTCGAATACCTCACCGATCCGTGGAAGGATTGGCCCGGCAGGATGTACTTTTGCCCCGATCCT
>JAJYDH010000178.1 GCA_021777685.1 Planctomycetota bacterium
GGTCGGCTCGCCGCTGACTTATGTGCTGGTCGTGGGCAACAACGGCCCGACCACGACCAATGACACCACGGAGACCGTCTCCTTCCCGTCCGATTTCGTGATCAACTCGGTGCAGCCCGACCAGGGCAGCTACTCGATCGACGGCTTCAACAACGTGACGATCGACACCGGCATCCTCCCGCCCAGCTCCAGCAGCACGATCGTCTTCACCGTGACGCCGACGGTGATCGGCACCAACGTCGCCGCCACGGCCACGGTGTCCTCCTCGACGAACGACCCCAACATGGCCAACAACAGCTCGACGGCCACGATCACGGTCGCCAACGCGGCCGACCTGGCCCTGGCCGTCAGCGCCAGCCCGTCGCCGGTCCTGATCGGGCAGGATCTCATCTACACGCTCACCGTGACGAACCTGGGGCCGTCCACGGCCACGTCGCCGGTCGTCACCGACACTCTGCCGACGTCGGTGATCTACGACCCCAACAACTCGTCGATCGGCGCGGGCGGGTCGCTCTCGCCCGAGGTCAACGGGGTGGTGACGGCGGTCCTCCCGCAGTTCCTCGCCGCGGGCTCCTCCTACACGTTCACGATCGCCGTCCTCCCCCAGGTCTCGTCGGTGATCAATAACGTCGCGACGGTGGGCGACCCCGACGAGGTCAACCCGGTCGAGATCGACCCCAACCTGGCCAACAACACGGTCACGACCGCGACCCAGGTCAGCCCGGCCGACGTCGGGGTGTCGGTCATCGCCCCCTCCGGGCCGCTCTTCATCGGCACGCAGGCCGTCTATCAGATCCTGGTGACGAACTCCGGCCCGGCCACGGCGACCAACGTGACGTTCATCGACACCTTCGGCGCCGGGTCGACGATCGTCAGCGCCTCGTCGGGTTTCGTCTCCGGGAGCACCGTGACCGACAACGTCGGGACCCTGGCCCCGGGGGCCTCGGCGACGGTCACGATCGTCGTCAACCCGACCGCGTCGGTCACGCTGGTGAACTCGGCCTCCGTCAACGCCGACCAGCTCGATCCGTTCCCGAATAACAACACCTCCCGCGCCTCCAACGTGGTGAGCCCGGTCGACCTCGGCGTGACCGTGATCGGCACCCCCGACCCGACGCTGATCGGCCACCCGATCACCTACATCGTCACGGTGACGAACTCCGGCCCGGCGGTCGCTACCAACGTCATTTTCACCAACACCCTGCCAGCCGGCGCCATCCTGGTCTCGTCGTCCCAGGGCGCCGTGTCCGCGTCGAACGCGACGACCCTCGTCGGCAACCTCGGCAGCCTCGCCCCCGGGGCCTCCGCGACGGTCACGATCGTCGTCACCCCGACCGTGATCGCGACCGCCGTTGACACCGCGTCCGTCACCTCGGACAACGTGGACACCAACCCGGGCAACAACACGGCCAGCGGCAGCGTGAGCGTGACCAACCAGCCGGGAACGATCCAGGTTGGCTCGGCGCTCGTCCTCGTGCCCGAGAATGCCGGCTTCGTCACCCTGACGATCGACCGGCTGGATGGCACCCTCGGGACCGTGACGGTCGCCTACGCGACGTCGGATTACACGGCCATCGCGGGGGTGAACTACACGGCCACCTCGGGCACGGTCACATTCCTCGACGGGCAGACCACCGCGACGATCACGATCCCCGTCCTGGACGACCTCAAGGTCGACGGCAACCTCGGATTCTTCGTCACCCTCAGCAGCCCGACCGGCGGGGCCACCCTGGGGGCGCAGAACGTCGCGGCGGTGCTCGTCCTCAACACCGACCGCGACACGATCCCGCCGATCGTGACCGGCCTGATCGCGATCCCCAACGGATCGTCGATCAACGGCTTCGTCATCACCTTCGACAAGGCGATGGACCCGGGTCGGGCGTCGTTCGTGGGCAATTACCACGTCTTCGAGACCAACGGCTCGGCGCAGATCCCGATCGCCCTGGCCGCCGCCAACTACGACCCGACCAGCTTCTCGGTGACGCTGGTCCCGACCTCGCCTCTGCCGTCGAACCGCTTCTACCACATCATCGCCAACGGCTCGTACGGGCTCGTCCTCACGGACACCTCGGGCAACTCCCTCTACGGCTCGGCCGGGGTGGGGAGCAACTACGACGTCTACTACGGGCAGGGGACGAAGCTCTCCTACGACGACTCCCAGCAGAACGCCGTCAACATCAACCTGACCGGCGGCGGGACGATGTCGATCTTCCTCGCCTCGAACGGCGACGCCGCGGCGGTCAACCTCTACGGGATCGTCCCCCGCAAGAGCAAGCTGACCGGCGGCGTCAAGAAGCTGACGAAGTCGGCCAGCGGCGAGACTCACATCGGCGAGATCGTCGGCTTCGGCCAGTTCGGGAACGTGTACAGCACGCTGACCACGCCCCCATTCTACGTGACCTCCGACCCCGTCTCCGTGGCCAGCGTGAGTGCCACCAGCGTCTCGGCCCTCTCGATCCCGAACACCTCGACCGTGACGACCATCGTCAAGAAGAAGACGCCGAAGGGCCCGCATGCCCTGGTGAACTGAACTGCAAGTGATCGCGACGAAATGATGAGGCGGCCGGGATGGGTCATCCGACCCATCCCGGCCACCTTTGTTCATGTGCCGGGGCCGCCGGTCAGATCATTCCGGGTCGAGCGCCCGGAGTTCCTCGGGGATGAACCGGCCGTCGACCCGGATCGGCTCGCCGTCGAAGGCGATCGAGCCGCCGCCGTAGTCCGACCGCTGGATCTGGACGAGGTCCCAGTGGACCTTGGAGCGGTTGCCGTTGTCGGCCTCGTCGTAGGCGTTTCCCGGGGTCAGATGGAAGCTCCCGGCGATCTTCTCGTCGAACAGGATGTCTCGCATCGGGTGGAGGATGCGCGGGTTGCAGCCGATCGACCACTCGCCGATGTACGACGCCCCTTCGTCCGAGTCGAGGATTCTCCGGAGCTTCTTGACGTCGCCGCCCGAGCAGTCGGCTTCGACGATCCGACCCCGGCGGAAGTTGAGCTTCACGCCGTCGAACGACGTCCCCTGATAGACCGTCGGCGTGTTGAAGCGGACGGTCCCCTCGACCGAGTCCTTGACCGGCGCGGTGAAGACCTCGCCGTCGGGGATGTTCATCTCGCCCGAGCAGGGGACGACCGGGATACCCTCGATCGAGAACCGGAGGTCGGTCTCCGGGCCGGTGATGTGGACCTCTCGGGCCGCCTCCATCCGCTCGACCAGCGGCCGGAGGGCCTTCGCCAGCCGGGGGTAGTCGAGGTTGCAGACGTCGAAGTAGAAGTTTTCGAACCCCTCGGTGCTCATCCCGGCCTGCTGGGCCATGCTGGCGTTGGGGAGCCGGAGGACGCACCACTTCGTCTTCCTGATCCGGCAGTCCATGTGGACCGGCTTGAAGACGTGGGTGTTGAACAGGTTCATCTTCTCGGGCGGGACGTCGGCCATCTCGCTGATGTTCCGCGCCCCCCGGAGGCCGATGTAGGCCTGGACCCTGGACATCCGGAACAGCTCGGACTGGCCGATCAGGCTCATCTGGCCCTCGGAGGCGTTCCGGATCAGCTCGCGGGTCATCCGCGAGTCCTTCGTCTCCACCAGCGCCGCGGCCCCCCGGCGGGCGGCCTTCTGGACCAGGAGCCGGGGCAGGGTCCCGTCTTCGAGGTCGAAGCATTCGATCAGGACCGCCTCGCCCGACGCCAGCCGGGTCGAGTGGGATACCAGGATCTCGGCGAGTTCATCCCAGCGAGGGTCGGGCATGGAGGAGGCTCGGTGGTCGGAGGGGCGGCGGTCTGGAATGGGGTCCGATTATGAAGGATCGGGACGCCACGCACAACCGAGACCGACGGCCACTCAGGCCGTCCGGGCCCCGACGAGGCCGAGGGCCTCGTCGAGGCAATCGGCCAGGAAGTCGGCGTCATCAACCGTCAGGCACATCGGCGGCTTGATCCGGAGGACGTTCCCGGCCAGACCACCCTTGCCGATCAGGAGCCCTCGGTCCTTGCAAAGCTCCAGGAGATCGGCGGTCTCGGCCGAGGCCGGCTCCTTGCTCGACCGGTCCTTGACCAGCTCGACGCCGAGCATCAGGCCCATCCCCCGGACCTCGCCGATCAGCGGGTGACGATCCTGGAGTTCGACCAGCCGGGATTTCAGGTGGCCGCCGACCTTGAGGGCGTTCTCCTGGATGCCCTCCGAGTCGATCACGTCGAGGGTCGCCAGGCCCTGGGCCATCGAGACGGGATTGCCGCCGAACGTGTTGAAGTGGACCCGGTTCTTCATCATCCGGGCGATCTCGGGCCGCGTGACGCAGGCTCCGAGCGGGGCCCCGTTGCCGATCCCCTTGGCCATCGTGACCAGGTCGGGCGTCACCCCCCAGTTCTCGAACCCCCAGAACGCGGTGCCGGTCCGGCCGAAGCCGGCCTGGACCTCATCGGCCACGCAGAGCCCGCCGTGGGCCCGGACGATCTCGTAGACGATCGAGAAATACTCGGGAGGCGGGACGACCGTCCCGCCCACGCCCTGGATCGTCTCGCCGATGAAGCAGGCGACCTCGCCCGAGGTCTCGTGGCGGATCAATTCGCGCACGTCCCGGGCGCATTTCACGTCGCAGCTCGGGTATTCGAGGCCGAACGGGCACCGATAACAGTAACCCGGCGCGGCATATTTGACGTTCAGGCTCGGATTCGACCGGAACTTCCAGGTCCCGACGGCCGTGAGCCCCATCGTGGCCTGGGTCCCGCCGTGGTAGCCGTTCCGGAGCGCGATCACCTCCGAATTCCCGGTGAATTCGCGGGCCGAGAGGATCGCGATCTCGTTGGCCTCGCTCCCCGAGTTCGTGAAGTAGCTGACCGAGAGGTCGCCGCCCTCGGGCATGTGCTCGGCCAGCTTCTTGCCGAACTCGCCGATGGTCGGATGGAGGTAGATCGTCGTCGCGTGCTGGAGCCGGCCGACCTGCTCGCGGACCTTCTCCACGACCTTCGGGTGGCAATGGCCGACCGAGACCGTCACGATCCCCGCGAAGGCGTCCAGGTACTGCTTGCCCGTCTCGTCCCAGAGGTACTGCATGTGCCCTTCGACCACCAGGAGCGGCTCCCGGTAGTACGTCAGGAGGCCCGGCGTGAGGAATTCCCGGCGCATCGCCAGGACCTCGTCCCTCGGAGGTCCGGCATAGGGCTCGGGGACGTGCGAGGAGGCCGGGAGGGGGGCGCGGGCGGGAGTCTTGGCGGACATCCGGTGACTCGGGGTGGGAGCGGCGCGGACCATCACCATTCGACGGGGAGGGAATGGCCGATGGACGAGGCATCGAATCCTCGATCGAGCATCGGCCATCCGTCCTATAGGGCGTGACGCGAGGCTGGTCGAGCCGGCGTCATTCGACCGGCTTGACGTTGACGACGACCTTCGAGGCGACGCTGTTCACGTGGGAGATCCCCACGCCGTCACCCTTCTTGAGGTCCTTCAGTTCCATCTTCTTGCCGGCGGTGTTGACGATGGTGGTCTCGGGCGTGACCGCCACGGTGACGTCGACGGTCGTGCCGGTCTCGGTCACGACGAAGGTCTTCAGGTTGGCCCCGACCGACTTGACGTGGCCGGTCAGCTCGGACGGCTTGATGGCGACGATGATCTTCGACGCGACGCCGCCGGTGTGGGCAACGCCCAGCCCGTCGCCCTGCTTCAGGTCCTTCAGATGGATCGTCTTGCCGTCCTGGGTGGTCATGACCGTCTGGTCGTTGACCGTGACGTCGACGTCCTGATCCTTGCCGGTGGGCGTGACGGCGATCTTCCTCGCTTCGAGGTTCACGGAGTTGACGACGCCGGACAGTTGCTCGACCTGAGACGCGGTGGCGAGGCCTCCGGCCAGCGAGAGCAGGATGACGGCGCCAAGCCAGGGGGTGGGACGAAGGAACTGCATGGTTCACCTCGGGTCTGGATCTGTTCGAGAGAGATGGGCGGCGTGACGGTCGGTCGTCCTGGCGACCGGCTACCGCTTCCGATGGACTCGACGGTACCATTGAAGCAACCCTCATACCAGGGGCTGGTGTCCCCCGGAGACGCGCGATGCGTCGTGGCAACTCCCGGTCGGATCGCGAGTTGCCGCCGTCACCCGGGCGGCGGGTAGCCCGGGGCACTCCGCCTCTCGGCGTCCCCTTGGAGATTTGACCGTGAAGAAGGCGACATTCGGGGCGGGATGCTTCTGGGGCGTCGAGCTGGCGTTCCGCAACGTCGAGGGCGTCTCGGACGTGGCGGTCGGCTACTCCGGCGGCTCCTTTCCGGACCCCACCTATCGCGACGTCTGCTCGGGCCAGACCGGGCATGCCGAGGTCGTCGAGGTCGATTACGACCCCGCCAAGGTGTCGTTCGAGAAGCTCCTCGACGTCTTCTGGTCGATCCACGACCCGACGACCCCGAACCGGCAGGGGCCGGACGTCGGGACGCAATATCGCTCGGCCATCTTCACCCACGACGCCGAGCAGGAGTCCGCCGCCCGGGCGTCGAAGGCCGCCGCCGACGCCAGCGGCCGGTTCCGTCGGCCGATCGTGACCGAGATCACCCCGGCCTCGACCTTCTACCGGGCCGAGGAATACCACCAGCGCTACCTGGAGAAGCACGGACGGGCGGGCTGCTCGATCCATTGACGGGACGCTTCGCTTGCCCGGGTCTGGAAATCCGGCTATGCTGGAGGAATGTTTGACGGATTTCGGACCGGCGAGCCCCGCTCCTCGACGGTTGCCCGGGGATCGATGATGGCCATGACCCACCGCCATGCCTACGGGATCGTCCGCCGCGAGTTCCTCCAGGTCGGGTTCTCGGGCCTGCTCGGGCTGGGGCTGCCGGGCCTGCTCGCCGGACGCACCCGGGCCGGGGCGCCGGCCCCTCGCGCGAAGTCGATGATCCTGGTCTTCCTGACCGGCGGCCTCGGCCATCTCGACTCGTTCGACATGAAGCCCGACGCCCCCGAGGGCATCCGAGGGGAGTTCAAGCCGGCCCCGACGGCCGTCCCGGACGTCCACTACTGCGAGCACCTGCCCGGCCTGGCCTCGCACGCCGACAAGCTGGCGATCGTCCGGTCGATGTCGCACAACTACACGAACCACCTCAACGCGACCCACGAGATCCTCACGGGGCACTCGCAGCCGGGGGCCTTCTTCGACAAGATCGCCTCGCGCGACGATTATCCCTGCTACGCCTCGGCCCTGAAGTACATCCGCCCGCCGGGCGACGGCATCCCCAGCGGCGTGATGCTGCCGACCTACCTCATGGAAGGGCCGCTCACCTGGCCCGGCCAGCATGCCGGGTTCCTCGGGTCGAAGTACGACCCGCTCCAGATCAAGCAGGACCCGAGCAAGCCCGACTTCCGCGAGGAGAGCCTCTCGCCGCCGGTCGGGTTCAGCGTCGAGCGGATGAACCGGAGGCGGGAGCTGCTCGACGAGCTGGCCGCGAGCCGCGACTCGCTCTCGGCCGCCTCGGCGAACGACCCGATGGCCGAACAGCGCGAGCTGGCCTACTCGATGCTCCTCTCGGGCAAGGTCGCCCGGGCCTTCGACATCCACCGCGAGGACCCGAAGACCCGCGATCGCTACGGCCGGAACATGTTCGGCCAGTCGATCCTCCTGGCGAAACGCCTGGTCGAGGCCGGCGTGCCGATCGTCCAGGCCAACATGGGCCGGGTTCAGAACTGGGACACCCACTCGGGCAACTTCAAGCGGCTCAAGGGGGAACTCCTGCCGCCGCTCGATCAGGGCGTCTCGGCCCTGCTCGACGACCTGGCCTCGACCGGCCGGCTCGACGAGACCCTGGTGATCGTGACCGGCGAGTTCGGCCGGACGCCCCGGATCGGCAAGTCGACCGGCAACGTCAACGGGCCCGACGGCCGCGACCACTGGTCGAAGTGCTTCTCGGTCGCCTTCGCCGGGGCGGGCATCCGGGGCGGCCAGATGATCGGCCACTCCGACCGGATCGGCGCCTATCCGGCCAGCCGGCCCTACGGGCCGGGCGACTTCGCCACGACGATCTACAAGGCGCTCGGGATCGACCCCGAGACCGAGATGCGCGACCGACTCAACCGCCCGATCCGGCTGGCGCTCGGCGAGGAGATCTCCCCGCTCTACACCGGCTCGGTCGGCTGATCGATCGGCCCTCCGATCACTCCTCGGTCGGGTCGAGGTCGAGCGAGACCGAGTTGATGCAATACCGGAGGCCGGTCGGGGCCGGGCCGTCGTCGAACACATGCCCGAGGTGGGCCCCGCATTTCTTGCACGTCACCTCGGTCCGGATCATCCCGTGCGACCGGTCGGCGTGCTCCTCGATCTTCGACCCGTCGAGCGGCTGGAAGAAGCTGGGCCAGCCGCAGCCGGAGTCGAACTTTCCCTCCGATTCGAAGAGCGGCTCGCCGCACCCGGCGCACTTGTAGGTCCCGGGCGTCTTGTCGGCCCAGTACCGGCCCGAGAAGGCCCGCTCGGTGCCCTTCTGGCGGAGGACCCGGAATTGCTCGGGGGTCAGCTTCTCGCGCCACTGGTCTTCGGTCAGATTCATGGACTCTGACATCGGAATCTCCTTCCGGGGTCGATCAGAGGGCCAGGGAGAGGCGCCGGCGGTAGTCGATCGCGAGCGGCGAGTCGGGCGGGAGGAGCTGGAAGACGGCGAGCATCAGCTTGCGGGCCGGCTCTCCCGCGCCCCGTCGGTCACGCTCGACGAGGTCGAGCGCCAGCCCGAGCGATTCGTCGTATCTCCCCGCCGAGGCGAGGGCTTCGGCATACTTGAATTGAGCCTCCTTGTCCCTCGGCGCCGCCCGATGGGCGGCCTCCAGGTCGCCGAGGTCGCCGGCCTGGGCGTCGCCCGCGTGCAAGGTCAGCTCGGCCTTCAGGGTCTCCGCCTCGGGTTCGAGGAACCCCCGGCGTTCCAGCTCCTCGACGACGGCGCGGGCCTCCTCGGGCCGGCCGAGGGACAGGGCGACCCGACCCAGGCCGATCCGGCCACGGGGGTCGGTCGGGGCCAGCGCGAGGGCCTCGCGATACTTCGCCCCGGCGGCTTCCGGGTCGGATTTCTCCAGCTTCGAAGCCTCCGAGAGCAGGATCTCGGCCGGGGTCGGCATGATCCCGTCGAGCCAGGCCCGGATCGCGGATTCGGGCAGGGCGCCGACGAACGAGTCGACGACCTGCCCGTCCTTGATCCCGAACACGGCCGGGATCGAGCGGACCCCGAAGCCCGAGGCGATCTCCGACATCCGCTCGGTGTTCGCCTTGGCCAGGACGAACTTGCCGCCGTACTCGACCGCCAGCTTCTCCAGGACCGGGCCGAGCATCCGGCAAGGCTGGCACCACTCCGCCCAGAAGTCCACCACGACCGGGACCTGCTTCGACCGTTCGATCGCCTCGACGGCGAAGTTCTCGGGGGTCAATTCGACGATCTGGGAACTCTGCGCGGTCATTGACGTCGCATCCTCAACCTGCCCGGTCGATCGGCCCGGGACGAGTCGGGCCTCCGAACCGGGCCGCCGGACCCCGTCCCACCAGAACATCCTATTTCCCTGGAACCTCCACGGCAAATGCATGCCGCGAGGATTTTATGCCAGTCCGAGATTCTGACTTCCCTCGCACATCACGACCCCGCTACGGCCGGCGAAATCCGAACCCAATCCGATCATCCGGTCCCCGGCCGATTCGATCGGCGATGAAGAAGACAAACCCAACGTCACAAAAGACAAAGCCAACCAGGGAAGAGCTGACGTGTCCCCCGATGTTCAGTATCATCGATTCCGGGTCGCCTCGAACCGGGTTTTTCCGCCAATCCGGCGATTTTGCCCTCCCGATCGCGGCCCGAACTCCGCGAGGCACCCATGCGACCGATCTGGGAGTCATCGAGGCTGATCGCTCGCGAGATGACGCTCGCCGACCTCGCCTTCGTGGCCGCGATGCTGGCGGACCCGGAGGTGATGCGGTTCTATCCCCGGTGTTACACGAGGGACGAGGCGTCGGCCTGGATCGACCGCCAGCGGGTCAGCTACCGGTCGGTCGGCCACGGCCGATGGCTGATCGAGGAGCGGGCGGGAGGACAGCCGGTCGGGCAGGTCGGGTTGATCCGGGCGACCGTGGAGGGCGTCGAGGAGACCGAGGTCGCCTACATGATCGACGCCTCTCGGTGGCGCCGGGGGTATGCGGCCGAGGCGGCGTCGGCCTCGCGAGACTTCGCCTTCGGCGCCCTCGGGCTGACCCGGGTCGTCTCGCTGGTCCGACCGGAGAATATCGCCTCGCGGGCCGTCGCGAACAGGATCGGCATGCGTCCCGGGCGCCTTGTCCTCCACGCGGGGCTCGAACATATCCTGTACGAGTTGGAGCGGGATCGTAGGGAGGACGCGGAGCCCGGGTCGAGGCCCGTCAACCGGGCGGCCTCGGAGGCCCCGGTCGGCTGATCGATCAACCGGCGTCGCGGATCACCCGGCAGGGCACGCCGGCGGCGACGACCCGGGGCGGGATCGACTTCGCGACCACGCTCCCGGCGCCGATCGTCGAGCCGTCGCCGATCGTCACGCCCGGCAGGATGATCGTGCCGCCGCCGACCCAGACCCCGTCGCCGATCGTCACCGGGAAGGCCAGCTCCCGGCCCGAGTTGCGGACCTCCGGGTTGGTCGGATGGGTCGCCGCGTAGATGTGGACACCGGGCCCGAACTTCACGTCGCGGCCGATCGTGACGAGGTTGCAGTCGAGGATGACGCAGCCGAAATTCGCGTAAAAGTTGTCGCCGACCCGGATCAGCGAGCCGTAATCGCACCGGAATGGGGTCTCGATGAAGCATCCTTCGCCGACGTGGCCCAGCAACTCGGCGAGGATCTCCCGGCGACGGTCGGGCTCCTCCTCGGTCGTCGCGTTGTAGAGCCGGGTCAGGCGTCGGGCGGCCTGCCGCTCGGCGACCAGCGAGGGCTCATAGGCGAGGTAGGGCTCGCCGGCCAGCATCAGGGCCTTCTCGGGGTTCATGTCCATCGTCTCGATTCCTGGATCGGGCCTGATTCGCGGGCAGTCGCGCCTGCGCTCCGGGCGGCCGAGAGGCCCAGCGTCTGGCGTCGGCCGGCGATCGATCCTAAACTGACCGATCGCTCGCCGCCATCGTCCGAACCCCGCGAAGGGCCAGACCGACCATGTTTCGACGATTC
>JAJYDH010000179.1 GCA_021777685.1 Planctomycetota bacterium
GCCGCAAGTCGGCAAGCTGTGGGAGATCCCGCGATGGACCGCCATCCGGGAGAGGACGCGCCGGAGGCCGTGCCTGACCAGGATATAGGCCAGCACGACCGACCAGAGGTGGACCTCGAAGATCGGGGTCGGCTGGATCTTGCCGACCGACTCCCAGACCGCCAGCGCCGCCAGCACCCCCAGGATGCCGGTGAATCCTTTCAACTCGACGCCGGATGCCGAATCGAGGTCGGGCAGGAGCCCGCTCAGGGTCGTGAGGAGCGTGGCCACGGTCCCGTAGAACCAGTGAACGCCCATCACCAGGAAAGCGCCGATCGAATAGAAGGCGCCCAGGAACCAGGCGAAGGTGATGTGCTGGCGGTAGTTGCCCATGGCTCAAGCGGTCAGCGATCAGCTTCTTGTGATGGACGATCCCGGCTCATCCCTCCGGCTGACCGCTGAAAGCTGATCGCTGACCGCTCCGGAGCGGCGATCAAGCCGCCTGCAACCAGCGGCGGATGCGTCCCAGCTCGCCGGTCCAGTCGGGGCCGGTCCGGCGACGGCCGTAGGCATCGTACAGGAGGTCGAGGGTCTCGACCAGATGCCGGAGTGCGTCGACCCGGGCGACGTGCAGGTCGTGGCCCGAGGCCCCCTCGATCTTCGGCAGCGCGGCGCCGGAGACGGCCAGCGTCTCGGCCTGGAGGGTCAGCTCGTATTGAGAGCCGTGGCGGACCAGGATCAGGCCCGTCTTGCGGGGGAGCTTGCCCGCCTGGATCGCGCGGAATGCCTCGGGGAGCCGGGTCGGCCCCTCGGTGGTGAGCTGATCGCGGCCGGTCTCGCCCCTCGGGCAGTCGAGCGTCAGGGTCTTGTTGAGCATGACCGTCACTTCGGAGCCGTCGGGCAGGGCGATGGTGTCGCCGTCGGCCTGGAGGACGTGCCAGAGCCAGATCAGGAACTCATTACCCCAGAAGTCGGGCCGCGAAACGTCGGTGTCGGACCAGGCGACCGACGAATGGCCGTCCTCGCCGATGAAGCCGATCGGCCCGAGGCTCTCGACCCGCGACCCTTCGCCCCGGGCCTCGGCCAGCGAGCAGGCCAGGCTCCCCGCGCTGATGGGCTCCAGGATGCGGTCGAACGTCTCGCGGAAGAGGGTCTGGAGCCGGTCGAGGACCGAGAGGCTGGCCGTCCCGGCGTAGAGGATGTTCGACTGGCCGTCCCAGAGGACCGGATAATGGGCCATCCGGCGGAATCGGCCGTCGGCGGCCTCGGACTCGGCTCGGGCCTTGGCGGCCTCCTTGGCCTCCTGGCGCTGGGCCTTGGTCGGATAGCCGCTCGGGTTCATCTTGGCGCGGGCGTCGGTCTCGATCTTCGTATAAGCCCGGAGGAGGGTGCCAGGGATCTTGTCGGTGTCGACCCGGATGGCCAGGTGGAGGGCGTCGTTGACGACGTTCTTGCCGAGGTCGATCGTCGTGTCGAGGACGTGGTCTCCTCCGACCCAGCCGACCGAGATCCCGTCGGTGGGCTCGCCTGCGCCGTGGCGACCGATGGCGTGCTGGTTGGAGAGTTCGAGTAGATCTTCCCCGAACGGGAGGGGAGCATCGCCGCCGACCCGGAACCGGACGTAAGTCACGCGACCATTCAAGAAGCCCATGTCGGCCCTCCTCATGCCGGGCCTCGTGGGGACAGAGCGAACCGACGCCCCCCACGGGCCGAGACAGAGGTTTAGATCGACCGAGCGGCCCGATCGCTCGACGGTTTCCGGCGCGGGGTCGGCACGCACCCTGTCGAGGGTTCCCGTCCCCGAGACCTTGCCGGTCAGGTGAAGTTGTTGAACTGGAGAGGGTACTCCGGCCCGTTCTCCTTCAAATAGGCGATGACCGCCTGGAGTTCGTCGATCTTCTTGGCCGTGACGCGGACCTTGCTGTCCATGATCTGCGACTGGACCTTCATGCCCAGCCCCTTGATCTGCTTGACGATCTTCTTGGCGTCGTCCGTCTCGATGCCGACGTGGAGCGTGACCACCTCGCGGACCGAGTCATGGGTGGCCTCCTCGATCTTCCCGCGCTTGAGCGCGTTCACCGCCACGCCGCGCTTGGCCATCTTCTCCTTGAGCATCTGGACGACGGTGTCGAGCTGACCCTTGTTGTCGGCCAGGAGCGTGAGCTTGTTCTCCTTCTTGTCGTATTCGATCGACGCCTTGGTCCCCTTGAAGTCATAGCGGACGGCGATCTCATGCTGGGCCTGCACCACCGCGTTGTGCATCTCGGCGGTGTTGACCTCGCTCACGATGTCGAAGGCATGGTTGTCGGCCACGGCAGGCGAAGCTCCGCAAAGATCGTTTTCCGTCACAGGATCAGGCCAACCGGCCACCTGTTCCCGACGGGTCATTATAAAGGATGCGTTCCCGGTCGGCGGCCCCAAACCATCCGCATTCAGGACGTCTCGGGCTCGAACAATTCCGCCAGGCGAAGCCGGAACTCGGGGAGCACGTCACCGCCGTCAAGTTCACCATCGCGCGTGATGACGCGGACCGTCGAGGAACCATCGTGGATGTAGACGCGGGCCGTGGACGGATAGACCACCCAGACGAGGCTCACTCCGGCGTTGAGATATTCGACGATCTTTTCCTCGACCTCATTCGCGGAATTGGTGGGGCTGACCACCTCGACCGCCAGGTCGGGCACGACGTGCAGGGCATTCTCCGAGGAGAATCTCCGTCCTTTCGGCCAGCGTCCATAGGAGATGAAGGCGACGTCGGGACGTCGCTGCGGCTTACCCTCGACCCCGAAATTGAAGAGCATTTCCGATTCGACGTACCCGAGTTGACGGTCAAAAACGAAGCGGCCGAGGAAGAACGCGATCAAATTCGTGAGATGAACTTCATAGACGCCCATTGCCTTCTCGACCGCCTTTCCATCGACGATCTCGTAGAGTCCTTCGGCTGGAGGCATCGCGGCGGCGGTGGATTCCTGAACGACCGTCGACATGATCTACTCCTGATTCTTCGAGCCCCAGTTCGCGATTCAATCAAAGCCACTTCGCCGCGAGCGCCTGGAACATCGGCTCCAGGTCCACGTTCCCGCCCGTGATGATGATCCCGACCCTCAACCCTTCGACGGGGTATTGTCGATCCAGGACCGGTGCGACGGGCACGGCGCAGGAGGGTTCGATGATCATCTTGAACCGCTCCCAGACGAACCGCATGGCTCCGAGGATCTCGGGCTCGGTGGCGGTGATGATCGCGTCGACCCGCTCTCGGATGATCGAAAACGGCCGCTCGCCGAGCGAGGTCCGGAGGCCGTCGGCGACGGTTTTCGGGTCGAATGAGGGCTCGATCCGGCCCGAGATGAGCGAGCGCAGGGCGTCGTCGGCCGCCTTCGGCTCGGCCCCGACGACACTCGTCGAGGGCGAAAGCCCCTTGACGGCCAGGGCCGTCCCGGCGAGCAATCCTCCCCCTCCGACCGGGCAGATCACCACGTCCAGCGGGCCGGACTGTTCGACCAGTTCCAGCGCGGCCGTCCCCTGGCCGGCGATCACGTCCCAGTTGTCGAAGGGATGGATCAGGGTATAGCCGTGCCGGTCGATGAGGTCGGCCACGGTCGCCTCGCGGGAGGCCAGGGTCGGCTCGCACGAGACGACCGACGCGCCGTAACCTTCGGTGGCCGCCCGTTTGATCGCCGGCGCGGTCCGGGGCATGACGACGGTCACGGGGACCCCCAGCCACTTCCCGGCCTGCGCCAAAGCCTGGGCGTGGTTGCCCGAGGAGTGGGTGACGACCCCTCTCGCCCGCTCGGCCTCGCCGAGCAGGAGCAGGGCGTTCATCGCCCCCCGGATCTTGAAGGCACCGATTTTCTGGAAATTCTCGCACTTCAGAAAGACCGAGCCGCCGCACCGCCCGTCGAGGGTCCTCGAGGTCATCACCGGCGTCCGGTGAATCCAGGGTGCGAGTCGCCCCGAGGCCGCGCGGATGTCTTCAAGGCCGACGGTCCCGGGCGGGATCGGGGCGGCTCCGGTCGTCATGGCGGGTCTCCGGTCGGTCACTTGATGGCGCTGTAATCGGTCGGGTTGAGGAAGACGGACTCGACCTTCTTGACGATCTTGCCGTCCTTCTCGCTCTCGGTGCGGGCCTTGGTCCATTCGGGGTCGCCCTGGAACGCCTTCCACGACTTCTCGCGGGCCTCCAGGCTGGGATAGGCCAGGATGTAGACGAGCTTGTCGTTCTTGCCGTCCTTCTCGTTGACCGGGGTCCAGAAGCCGATCAGCTCCATCCCGTGCTTCTTGAACAGGTCGCAGGTGTGCTCGCGGAACCGCTTGTTGAGCGCGGGAAGGCGACCCTCCTCGGTGTAGTAGGTCCGCATCTCGAAGACGCGGTCCTTGCCGGGCGAGGCGTCTCGCGGGCCGGCGGCGAAGACGGGCAACGCGCAGGCGGCGAGCAGGGCGACGGTCGCGAGGAGGCGGATCATGTCGGGGTTCTCCCATCGGTTGAGGTGGCGGGTCCGGTCGAAGTCACCAGGATAAGGCCGGAAAGTCGCCCGAGGCAAGCCGCGCCCGCCCCGATCGCCCGGGGACGCGTCCGGAATGGCTTCGTTTGGGAAAATCCGGCCGCCGAGGCCCGATCCGGAGGCGAATTTCGGTCGCTTGACGACGTCGACACGCGCGTCGTAAAGTGATCTGAGAGCATCCAATCTCGCGACCTCGGCCGTCTGCCCCTCGCCCGGGCCAGGTGGCCGATTCTCCCTTCGATGGAGCCGTTCATGCTCCGACGCATCGTCAAGACGGCCCTGGCTCCCGCCGTGATCCTCCTCGGGGTCGCGGAGTCGAGGGCGGCCGAGGACCCTCGGTTCGCCGCCGACTTCGTCCAGGGCCTCCGGGAGCGCGGCTATTTCGACCTGGCCGTCCAGTACATCGACCAGCTCCGCAAGGACCCCGAGACGCCGGTCAACCTCAAGAAGACGCTCGACTATGAGGAAGGCCGGACCCTGATCGACGAGGCCACGCACTCGAACGACCCCGAGGTCAGCAAGGGGAAGCTCGACCAGGCGAAGGTGAAGATCGAGGCGTTCGTCAAGGCGAACCCCGACCTGCCCCAGACGACCGAGGCCCTCGTCGAGCTGGCCCACCTCCTCTACGAGCGAGGGCTGACCGAGGTCGACCTCGCCGGGGACGCCCGCGCCGCATCCGAGCGGGAGACGAAGCTCGCGGGGGCCAGGGTGCTCTACGACAACGCGCGGAGCGCCTACGACCGGGCCTTCGAACGGCTCAACGCCAAGCTCTCCACGTACCCGAAGTTCATCCCGCCCGACGACCCCCGCAAGCTCGAACGCGAGCGGGTCCGGAACTCGCTGATGCAGGCCGAGTTGCAACGCTCGGTCGTCGATTACTACGAGGCGCAGACCTTCGCGGCCGACTCGAAGGAGCGGGGCGTCCTGCTGGAGAAGGGCCTGGTCGCCTTCGACGACATCTACAAGCGGTATCGCAACCAGATGGCCGGGTTCTACGCCCGGATGTGGCAAGGCAAGTGCTTCGAGGAGCAGGGCAAGCTCGGCGAGGCCACCGGCATCTACAAGGAACTGCTCGACCACCCCGACCCGAACCTCCGCCCGCTCCAGAAGAAGGTCGACTACTTCCGGATCATCGTCATGGGCAAGCGCAAGGAATACGCGCTGGCCGCCGACGAGTGCGCCAACTGGCTCAACCTGTTCCCCAAGGATCGCCGGACCTACGAGGCGCTGGGCGTCCAGTTCGAGCTGGCCAAGAACATCATCGCCCAGTTGCCGGGGCTCGAAGGGGCCGACCGCGACAAGGCGATCCGGATCGCCACCGATAACCTGAGCAACGTGGTCCGCGTCGTCTCCCCGTTCAAGCCCGAGGCGATCACCCTCCTCCAGAAATACCGGCCCAACGCGGCCCTGAACGCGGCCGACATCTCGAAGCTGAGTTATGACGACGCGATGGCCCAGGCGAATCAGGCGATCTCGACCCTGGCCTACGAGAATGGCATCGCCCTGCTCAAGGTGGCGATCCGCAAGGCCGATCCCCGCCGCGACATCGCCAAGGCGAACTCCGCCCGCTACACGCTCGCCTATTGCTACATCATGAGCAAGCGGTACTACGAGGCCGCCGTCGTCGCCGAGCATGTCGCCCGACGCTACCCTCGCGACGACTGGGCCGCCAAGTCCGCCGACATGGCCCAGCAGGCGCTCGTCGAGGCGTATAACACCTTCACGGTCGGCAATCGCACGCCCGACCTCGACCGCCTGGTCTCGCTGGCCAGGTATACGGTCGAGACCTGGCCCGAGACCGAGCAGGGAGATTCGGCCCGGCTCACCCTGGGCCTGGTCGCGCTCGGGCGCGGCCAGTACGCCGACGCCGTCGCGTCGTTCGAGGCGGTCCGCTCCTCGTCCTCGCGATGGGTCGACGCCCAGACGTCATGCGGCGACGCCCATTGGAAGCAGAGCCTGCTCCTCCGCGACCGGGGGAATGCCAAGGAGGCCGACGCCGAGGTCCAGAAGGCCGTCGACAAGCTGAACATCTCGCTCAAGGCCCGGCGCGACGCCAACGCGCCCGACACCGACCTCGGCCTCATCAACAACGCGTGCGACCTGGCGATCATCGAGCTCGAGACGAACAAGGCCGCCGAGGCCCTGGCCCTGCTCGACCCCATCGCCAAGAAGGTGGCCGCCGCGACCAACCGCACCGTCCCGCTCAACGCGGCCTATTCGCGGGTGCTCTCGAACATCCTCCGGGGCCACGTCGCGATCGGCAAGGTCGACCTGGCGATCGCCGACATGAAGACCCTCGAATCGATCGGGGGCGCCGGCAACGGCGCGGCGCAGCTCTATTACGAGCTGAGCAAGCTCCTCGAACGCGAGATGGAAGCCCTCAAGAAGCGGAATGACAGGGTCGGGCTGGATCGGGCCCAGAAGTCGTACGAGATGTTCCTCAAGTCGCTCGTCGCCAGCCAGTCGGGTCAGACCTTCCAGTCGCTCCGATGGGCCGCCGACAACTTGCTCAAGCTCGGCTCGGCGAAGGAGGCGAACGAGGTCTACGTCAAGATCCTCAACACCTATCCCGCCGATCCCGAGTTCCTGAAGACGCCCAACGCCATCGAGCTGATCACGCTGGTCCGGCTCAAGCAGGTGGCCGCCCTCCGCCAGTTGGGCAGCCTCCCGGAGGCCGAGACCCTGCTGAACAAGATCATCGAGGAGAACAAACGGTCGCTCGAAGCCCAGATGGAGCTGGGTTATCTGCTCGACGCCAAGGCCGAGGCCGATTCGGGCGGCTCGCGATCCTCGGCGAAGAAGGGGCCGTGGCTCCTGGCCTACAACCACTGGAAGGTCCTCGCCCTGAAGCTCGGCAACTCCAACCCGAAGCCGCCGCAATATTACGAGGCCTGGTATCACGCCGCCGAGGCCCTGGAGAAGCACGGGGACCACACTCTGGCGAAGGCCACCGTGGCCAGCGTGATGAGGCTCTCGCCCTCCCTGGGAGGTCCCGAGATGAAGGCGAAATTCCAGGATCTCCTCAAGAGGCTCGGCAAGTGAGGCGCGATCAAGGTTCCCGGGGCCTCGATCGATCGTACCGGACCCGCTCGGCACTGCTCCCCAGAGAGGATCGACCCGCGATGTCGCACCGACGTTCTCGCCTCCTGACGGTCCTGGCCTCGTCCCTGGCCCTGCCGCTCGCCTCGATCACGGCGAGCTTCGGCGATATCGTCACCCTGTCCTCCGACGCGTCGACGAAGACCTCCAAGGACGGCCTGGTCCGAGGCACCGTGATCAGCGAGTCGACCACCAAGGTCGAGGTCAAGCTGGGCAACACGGTCACGCCGATCCCGTCGAATGAGATCGTCTCGATCAAGTACGACGGCCAGCCGGCGAGCCTGGAACAGGCCCAGGCGAAGGAGGCCGCGAACTCCCTGATGGAGGCGGCCGACCTCTACAAGAAGGCGGCGGCCGAGGCGTCGAGCAAGCCGTTCATCGCCGAGGACGCGGCCTTCGGCCAGGCCCGGGTGATGACCGAACTCGCGCTCAACGACGCCTCGAAGGCCGCCGAGGCGACCGACCTCCTCGACAAGTTCAGCCGGACCTACAAGACCGGCCGTCATATCGCCCAGGCCCTCGAATCCCTGGCCAAGTTGCAGATCGCCAGGGAGAATTACACGGGGGTCGAGGCGACTCTCGGCCAGCTTGCCAAGCTCCCCGGCGGCGACGACCGGGCCTCGATCCTCCGGATCAAGATCCTCACCCGCAAGGGACAGACCGAGCAGGCGATCGGCGAGCTGGACAAGGTCATCGCATCGGCGCCCGAAGGCTCGGCCAAGAAGCGCGACGCGCAACTGGCCAAGGCCGAGAGCCTGGTCTCGCTCCGCAAGTTCGGCGAGGCCGAGTCGCTCCTCAACGCGGTCATCAAGGCCTCACCCGCCGAGGACGCCGCGACCCAGGCCGCCGCGCACAACAGCCTGGGCGATTGCCTGAAGGCCGCCGGCCGGCCCAAAGAGGCGCTCTACGCCTATCTCCACACCGACCTCCTGTTCAGCAAGGAGAAGGACGAGCACGCCCGGGCCCTCGCCCAACTCGCCCAGCTCTGGAAAGACCCCCAGCTCAACCGTCCGGACCGCGCCGAGGAGGCCCTGGAACGGCTCAAGCAGGAATATCCCCGGAGCCATTTCCTGAGCGGGGCATCGAGCGGCCGTTGAGCGATCACCCGGCCTACAGGAGCAGCCGATCGAGGCCGGTCAGCCCGATCGGCTCCCGGCTCGCGAACGGCTCAGCGTGGCGGACGCCCACGGTGTGGCCCCAGAATCGGGTCCGGTCGCGGACCGACTCGATCACCCCGGGCCGCCCCTCGGGCTGATTGTCGACCAGTTGCGAACGGTAGCACCTCATGGCCCGATCCTTGACCTCGACCTGGTCGGAGATATCGACGAGGAAGCTCGGCCTCTCGACGATCTTGAGATGCACGCTGAAGTAATAGAGGATGCGCGCGGGGTGGAATGGCTCGCCGGGGATGTCGCTCTTGGAGAGCTTGCTCCAGAACCGGGCGTCCTCGACGAGCCTGGTGGCGGCCGTGTGGTCGGGGTGGGCGTCTTCCCAGTAGGGGGCGAAGAGGAGCCGGGGACGGACCTCGCGGAAGACCGCCGCGAGGGCCCGCCGATGGACCAAGGTCGGCTCCAGGCTCCGGTTCGGCAGCCCGAGGTTCCGACGCCACGTCAGGCCGAGGGCCGAGGTGGCCTGGCTCGTCTCCTTCGCCCGGATCTCGGGCGATCCCAGGGGCGTCGGCTCGCCGCTGGTCAGGTCGAGGATGCCGATCGACCAGCCCTGGGCGATCAGCCGGATGATCGTGCCGCCCATGCCCAGCTCGGCGTCGTCGGGATGGGGGGCGATCACCAGGGCGTCGAGCATCGCGGCATACTCTCCTCGGATTTCGCGGGTCGGACGAGACCAAGACGTCTGGTCAGCGAGGTCATGAGTGGGTTAGACTTGCTGGTCTTCGCCCCGGCTCGGGCGCCGGGGGCTTCTCGCAATTTCGAGACGAGGTGAGTCGTGCCGTTCCGTCCCCGCAAGAAGAAAGACCGTCAGGCCAAGACCCACAAGTGCAAACGGTGCGGCGGCGCCATCCGCAAGCGTGCGTTCCGCTGCAAGAAGTGCAGCGAAGCCCAGCGCTGAGGTCGGATCGAGGGGGCCGGTCGATCGCGACCGCCCCGCTCAATCCATCGGGCGAGGCCCGGGGGTCATCCCCGATTCGGCGGCCCGGCCCAGGACCCGGACGGTGAGGTCGGACGTCACGCGGACCTGGCAGGAAAGCCGGATATCGGGCCCGAATGACGCCTCACGCGCCAGCCTTTCCTTTTCCAGATCCTCCATCGGCCCCGGATCGCCCGAGACGATCTGGACCCGGCAGGTCGTGCACCGGGCGTTGCCGCCGCAACGGTGCAGGATGTCGATCCCGTCATCCTCGATCGCCAGGACGAGTTTCTTGCCCGAATCGACCTCGAACGGCTTGCCGCCTTCGACTGTCACGGTTGGCATGCTTGATCTTCCCTCGTTCCGATCGGGACCAGCGGATCGACACCGCCCAAGCTTAAGGGCACGGCCCCGGTCCGACAAGTCGTTACGCGATCGAACGTCCCGGAGAAGGTTCGCCCGGACGAACGAAAAGGTCGGCCCCCCGTTGATCTTATGATCGCCGGGGGCCCGACCTTTCGTGCCATCGCGATCCGGCCTGATGATCAGGTCGGTCCGGATCAGACGTTCTCGACCTTGATCGAGCGAATGTCACGCTCGGCCCGAGCATGGTGCCAGATCAGGTCCATGACCTCCTTAGGCTGATCCACGCCGGAGACGTAGAAGGTCGGGATATCCTTCTCGCTCGGCACGACCACGACGGTCCCCAGGCCAAGCCAGCGCTCCATCAGGCTCTGCTGCCGGGTGAACACGTCCTTGACCCGCAGCAACTCCATCATGTCCCGACGCCGCTGGATCACGCCCGTCGAGACGAACAGGCGACGGTTGGTCAGCTTGTAGTAATGGCTGTAGTGGGCCTGGACGATCCGGAACGCGAGCGAGATCCAGAGGACGGCCACGACGGCCAGGGAGATCCAGGAAAGGGCGGCCAGGTTCTCATGCCCGGAGCCCCAGGTGTAGACCGCGAGCGCGATCCAGCCCACGGTCAGGAGGGACCGGAAGGCGACGCGACCGATGAAATTCCGCTTCGAATAGCGAGCCTCCCAGACCACGACCTCGCCCTCGACGCCCGTGCCCGAGCTGGGATCGGTGTTCTCATGGTCTTCGGCCCGGATTTCCTCTCCCGGCTCGGTCCCCGTCGGTTCGGGGATGCCGGTCTTGTAGAGCGGATCATCGCCGGTGGGCGGGAACTGCTTCGGCGCCGCCCCGAGGTCGGCGGTGGAGACCGTCGTCACGGGGACGACGGATTCAATCGGGGTGGACTGGGTCGAGGCCATGAACTCATCTCCCGTGTCGGCTGGACCAACAACGCCTATCGTCGCCGTCTGGGTGCCTTGGTTATTCGATACTGAGGTGGCGGATGTGTATTTAATTCCAGATAGGTCTGTCGCAGTAGATACAGGTGTGTA
>JAJYDH010000180.1 GCA_021777685.1 Planctomycetota bacterium
GCGAGCCCCACCATGCATTCGGTGGTGGGGCTCGCCCGAGGCTCGACCCACCCTACGCAAATTTTCCACCCTACACGCATCTCGATCGACCTGCCGGCGAGGAGACAAAGCCAACCGAGATCCGGGCCTTTCAAAAGACAAAGCCATACGCGCAACGGGCGTCGCTGGGGCCTTCGTCCTCGAATGAATCATCACGTTTCGAGCGGGGAATTATCAGCGTTTCGCCGAGGAATTCGCGACCTTCGCGACGGGCTTGAATCCTCGGGCGGGAACGGGACGATCGCCGAAAGATCTTCTCCATCTCCGGCAATCCGACCAATCAAACCGGTCGACCCAACACCAATCCTCGACGCTTTCCGCAAAGTTCCCAGAAAGAGAAAAGCCTTGCCGACCGGCAGGACGATAAGATTGCCGTCTGTGTGAAGAGGGCGTCGTCCCGAGGCGTCGCGACCTCGCCCCGGTTGGCGTGGGTCCGGCCCGGCTTTCCCCGATCATGCCTCGCGGAAAGGAATCCCCCCATGCGATCGTTGCCGAGGATTGCCCTGATCGCCCTGGGACTGTGGTGCGCCGGGACCTCGGACGCCCAGGAGCCGATCCTGCAACCTCGGGGCACGCCCCAGGGTCCGGGCGGGGCGACGTCGCAGGTCCCGAGCGAGCCGGCCGGCGGGATGGCGACGCCATATGGGGTGGAAGGGCAGGAGGGCGGCCCGCCCGCTTATCCGCCCGGATCGGGCGCGGCGACGGGCGCGGCGCTCGGCCTGGACGGGTCGGCGTTCGGGCCGAACGGGGGGGCCGGCGGCCCGTCCGGGCTGTTCGGGCCCGGCGCGGCCGGCGACGGGGCGGGCGGGGGTGGGTTCTCCCCCGGCCTGGGCGGTACCGCCGGGGCCTCCACCGCGGCACCCGGCATCATCGGCGACATGAGCCCGCTGATCTCGATCCGCGCCGTCTCCGGGCTCCCCCAGCCGCCGCCGGTCCCGCCGCCGACCCAGCCATCCTCGCCGACCCTGCCCAGCCCGAAGTTCCGATCTCAGCTTGCCCCCTCGGTTCGGGGCTTCAAGATCGCCGAGAACCAGTCGCCATTCCCTCAAGACCGCGTCTTCTACACGTTCAACTACTTCAACGACGTCAACGCCAAGCTCGACCGCTACTTCGCCTCGCCGATCGACAACCTGAGCATCTACCGCCAACTCTTCGGCTTCGAGAAGACCTTCAATGACGGCAAGGGATCGATCGGCGTGCGGCTGCCGCTGAACACGATCAACGCCGACACCAGCCCCGGGCTGATCAACCAGGGTGGGCAGTCCACGGCGCTGGGGAACGTGACGATCTTCGCCAAGTACATCCTGGAGTACAACCCGAGGACCGGCAACCTGCTCTCGGTGGGCCTTGCGGTCACGCCGCCGACCGGCCCGGGTCGCTTCGCCGGGGCGAAGTTCCTGGGGGGGACCAACAACACGACGATCCAGCCGTTCCTCGGCTACTTCCTGAACCTGACGTCGAACCGGAAGCTGTTCCTCCAGGGCTTCAGCGCCCTGGACGTGCCGGTGGACTACAGCGATGTGACGCTGGTCTACAACGACCTGGCGCTGGGGTACTTCGCCTACCGCAACGCCGACACGTTCGTCTCGGCGGTGGTGCCGACGCTGGAGGTCCACGTCAACTCGCCGCTGAACCACCGGGCCGAGTACAGCCTCCGCGACCCGTCGGGGACGGCGACGTCGGTGGACATCACCTCGGGCCTGAACGTGGAGGTCCGGCGGAACTCGCTGTTCACCCTCGGCGTGGTGGCGCCGACGACCGGCCCCAGGCCGTTCAACGTCGAGGCCGTGGGCCTGTTCAACTACCGCTTCGGAGCCTCCAGGCGGCCGAGGCCGACGCCGGTCATCGGCGGGTGAGCGAGTCGGGCTCACCGGGCTCGGACGGCCCCGCGCCGGCCGGTCACTTCGCCTTCTTCCTGGACTTCGGCCCCTGCGGCGTCGAGCTTCCGGTCGTGGTCGTCAGCGGGCCGGTGAACTCGCGGAAGTCGGCGATCCCGCTGCCGGAGATCGCGTTGGCGTCGGGGCCGGTCCGGGGGACGGCGCCGAGGTTCCCGGCGGCGTTGTAGAGGAAGATCCCGTACTGCTTGCTGCCGCGGATCGTGTTCCGGCGGACCTGGTTGCCGTTCGCCCCGAGCGCGATGTAGACGCCGACCTGGCCGCTGCCGTCGACCTGGTTGTTGGCGACCTGGTTGGGCGAGGCGCCCTGGACGGCGTTGCTGGCGGCGGCCTCGATGTAGACGCCGTCCTGGAGGTTGGCGTCGATCACGTCGCCGGTCGCGGTGTTGCCGGTCGCCAGGCTGCCGACGATCGACAGGCCGATCGAGGTGTTCCGCGAGAGGTCGTCGCCGAGGACGGCGTTCCCCTGGGCCTCGTTGATGTAGGCGCCGAAGGTGTTGGCGTCGATCGTGTCGCCGACGATGACGTTGCCGGTCGGCTGGCCGGGGAACTTCTCGACGAGCCCGACGACCTCGACGCCGACGACGTTCCCCCCGATCCCGTTGCGGGCCGAGGGCCTCAAGCCGCCGATGACGTTGCCGGCCGAGGTGTTCATCACCACCCCGATCGTCTGGACCGGGGTGCCCGCGACCGTCGGCAGGGCCCCGCCGGCGGCGTTGGTGCCGATCAGGTTCCCCTCGACCGCGTTGTCGAGGGCCTCGCCGCCCGACTGGCCGAAGATCGAGATCCCGTAGCTGGGCGTCGACGGGTTCCCGGTCGTGTTGCCCGAGATCAGGTTGCCCGAGCCCGGGGCGGTCCCGCCGATCGTGTTGTTCGCCGCGGCGTTGAGGAAGACGCCGATCGGCTGCACGGCCCCGGCCGGCACGGCCATCCCGGCGGCGTCCAGGCCGATCGTGTTCCCCTGGATCGTGTTGCCCGAGCCGCCCAGGGAGACGCGGAAGACCTGGACCCCGGCGCCGGTGTTGCCCGAGATCACGTTCCGGGCGGCCGGCGTCGTCCCGCCGATCGTCACGCCGACCGCGTCGTTGAGGAAGACGCCAAAGGCGTTCCCGACGGCCTTCGTCCCCGAGGCGTCCAGGCCGATGACGTTCCCCGCGATCAGGTCGTCCAGGCGGAGCGACGTGTTGGAGCCGGCCGTCACCTGGACGCCCACGCTGTTCCCGGAGATGAAGTTGCCGGTGCCGGGCGCCAGGCCGCCGACCACGACGTCCCGCACGCCGTCGATCGCCACGCCGACGGCATTCCCCAGCGCGGCCTTGCCCAGGGCGTCGAGGCCGATCAGGTTCCCCTGGATCACCGCCGTCGAGGAGGTGCCCGAGACCTCGACCCCCGCCCCGGCGCTGCCGGAGATCACGTCGGAGAGGACCTGAGAGCCCAGGCCCGCGTTGGCGAGCCGGACGCCGTCGAGCCCGTTGCCCCTCGCGATCTCTCCCGTCGGGTCGGTCCCGATCCGGTTGCCGGCGATCAGGGCATGGTTCGAGCCCGAGGCGACCGTGACGCCGTCGCCGCCGTTGGCCGAGATCACGTCGCCGACCACGACGGCGAAGTTCGAATTCGAGGAGATCGAGACCCCGGTGCCGCCGTTGTACAGGATCAGGTTCGCCTCGCCCGGCCCGAGGCCGCCGACCTGATTGTCATCCGCCTCGACGACGGTCACGCCGTCGCCCGAGTTGGGCAGGCCGAACACCCCCGAGACGTCCGTCCCGATCCGGTTGCCCTCGACCACGTTGCCGGTCGCGGCCTCGCCCTGGATCGCGACCCCCGAGCCCAGGTTCCCCGAGATCAGGTTGCCCGCCCCCACGGTGTTGTCCCGGGCGTTGTAGACGAAGACCCCGGCGGCGGCGTTGCTGTCGGCGACCAGCCCCTTGACGTCGGTGCCGATGAGGTTGCCCTCGACCACGTCGCCGGGCGGGGCGGGGTCGGCCAGGACGTTGACGGCCAGGATCTGGACGCCGTTGCTGCCGTTGCCGGAGATCACGTTCCGGGCCCCGGCCGACGTCCCGCCGATCGTGTTCCGCGCCGCGTCGTCGTTGACGAACACCCCGTCCTGGCGGTTCCCGATCGGCGCCCCGTCGACGCCGTTGCCGGGGTCGCTGACGTTGGGGTTGTCGCCCCCGGTGACGTCGGTGCCGATGTAGTCGCCCTCGACCGTGTTGCCGAAGGCCGTCAGGGTCGAGAGGACCACGCCGCTGTTCAGGTTGCCCGAGACGAGGTTGCCCGAGCCCGCCGTCGTCCCGCCGACGAGGTTCCCGGACGTGGTGATGTAGATCCCGTTGAGCCGGTTGCCACGGCCGATCGTGCCGGTGGGGTCGAGCCCGACGTTGTTCCCCTGGATGACGTTGCCGTTGGCGGCGTTGACGACGGTGATCCCGTTCTTGAAGTTGCCCGAGATCAGGTTGCCGGCGCCGGCGGCCGTCCCGCCGATCGTGATCGTCCCCCCGGCGTTGAGCGTGATCCCGTCCTCGTTGTTGCCGAGCGAATGCACCGTGCCGTCGGGGTTGAGGATGGTCGAATAGAGCGAGCCCGCGGCGTTCAGGCCGATCGTGTTCCCCTGGATGAGATCGGCCGTCGCGCCGTTGAGAGCGACGCCCGAGCCGCCATTGCCGAAGATCAGGTTCCCCTGGCCGGCGACCGGCCCGCCGATCAGGTTGCCGGCCCCGTTGAGGTCGAGGATGCCGTCGCCGGAGTTGCCGTGATCGATCAGCCCCGAGGCGTCGGAGCCGATGAAGTTCCCCTCGACCACGTTGTCGATGGAGTAATAGAGCTGGACGCCGTCGCGGGCGTTGCCCGAGATGACGTTCCGCTCGGCGGGGGTCGGGCCGCCGATCCGGATGCCGGCCGAGTCGACGACGGCCACGCCGCTCAGGTCGTTGGACGAGCCCCGGGACACGCCGGTCGAGGTGTCGACGCCGATGATGTTGCCGACGATGACGTCGCCCGTGGCGAGCGTCGCCAGCTCGCCGTCGATCTCGACGCCGTTGGCCCGGTTCTGGGTGATGACGTTGCCGGCACCGGCGGCCGTCCCGCCGATCGTGTTGCCCTGCGCGCCGCCAGTGCCGTCGACCCTGATCCCATCCCCCTGGTTGCCGATGAGGGAAGAGACGCCGCCGGCCGGGTTGAGGTAATCGGCCGCCGCGCCGATCAGGTTGCCGATCACGAGGTTGCCCGTCGCCCCGACCCCGGTGATCTCGACGCCGTTGGCCAGGTTGCCCGAGATGACGTTCCGGGCCCCGGCGGCCGTCCCGCCGATCGTGGCGTCGACGCCCCCCTCGATCAGGACCCCGTCGGCGGCGTTGGCCAGCGAGAACTCGCCGGTCAGATCGAGCCCGATCGTGTTCCCCTCGACCAGGTCGCCCGTCGAGTCCGACCCGAAGACCTCGACCCCGCTGGTCCCGTTGGCCGAGACCACGTTGCCGGCCCCGGGCTCGGTCCCGCCGACCGTGACCCCCGAGACGTCCGAGAGGAACACGCCCACGCCGGCGCTGGTGGCCAGGCGGAGCCGGCCCGACGAGTCCGTCCCGATCCGGTTGCCCAGCACCACCGCGCCCGACGACCCCGCCCCCGTGATGAAGACCTGATTCAGGTCGTTGCCCGAGACCACGTTGGCCGCCCCGGGGTCGGTCCCGCCGATCACCACGCCCCCCGAGTCGTTGACGAGCACGCCGTCGATCAGGTTGGGCAACTCCTTCGCGCCCGAGGAGTCGACGCCGATCAGGTTCCCCAGCAGGACGGCGCCCGTCGACCCGTAGGCGATGTCGACCCCGTTCCTGGCGTTCCCCGAGATCACGTTGCCGTCGCCGCCGGCCGTCCCGCCGATCACCACGCCCGGGGCGTCCAGGATGAGGATGCCGTCGCCGCCGAACGAATCGATCGTCAGCCCGGCGACCTTGACCCCCGGCGCCTCGATCGTCAACCCGTCGACGTCCGCCCCCGCCAGGTCGCCGCGAATCTCGATGGTCTGGCCCAGGATCGACGAGGTTGTGCCGTCGATCGCCACCGTCGCCAGGATCGTCGGTAGGGCGGAAGTCGGCTCGATCACCCGGGCGCCGGCGCCGATCTCGAAGTCGATCCGGTTCGACTGCCCGGCCGGGGCCGGGTTGGCGTTCGATTCCAGGATCGCCTGCCGGAGCGTATTCGGTCCCGAGTCGGCCGTGCTGCTCACCGTGAACGTCGAGAGCAGCAGCCGATCCTCGAACCGCTCGGCCAGGGGACGGCGGAATCGACGGCGACGGCGGTCGGCAAGGGCTCGACGGTCGGCTCGATCGGACATCGATCCACTCCGGCTCGGACGATCAATTCGCATAGGGGTCCGATTCGCAGTATAGCCCATCCTGTCAAATTGGCAAAAAGAGGCTGTTTGCGAAGAATGAGAAGAATAACGGCGACCCACCCCACGCCAGGATTCCCGCCCGCTCCGGCGAGAAGTGTGATAAGCGACCCCGCGCGGGAGCGATAGTCTTGATGGTTTTTCCATCGATGACACCGCAACCCGACCCGAGACCGACCCGATGCCGACCAGCGAAGCCCGCATCCGCGCCAACCGAGAGAATGCCAGACGCAGCACCGGCCCGAAGACCGCCGAGGGCAAGGCCCGCTCCCGCTGCAACGCCCTCAAGCACGGCCTGACCGGCCAGGGCGTGGCCCTGCCCACCGAAGATAAGATCGAGATCGAGGAGCGTTTCATCGCGCTCCAGGAGGACATGAAGCCCAGCAATGACCTCTCCGAGCAACTGGTCCGCAGGGTCGCGTTCCTGTCAGTCCGCATCCGACGTTGCGAGAAGCACGAGACCTCCGAGACCGCGAAGCGCATCCGCCACGCCATCGCCAAGTTCGACGACGAGCGTCTGGCCGCCGTCGAGGCCCAGGGCGCCAGGCTCTACCAGGAGCCCGCCACGACGGTCCGCCGGCTCCAGGCGACCCCCGAGGGCATCGACTGGCTGCTCAACGAGTGGGCCATCCTCCGCTCGGACCTGAATCACGAAGACCGCAACCGCTGGACGACCAACCATCGATCGCAATTCGACGCCCTGCTCGGGCTGAATCCGGGAGGCTACCGGATCGCGCGGATCATGGCCCTGTCGGAGGCCGTGCACGGGGCCTTCTACCACCTCGACAGGCGCGACGGCGAGGGCCTGGACGCTCCCGCTCGCACCGAATGGGCTCGCGGCGAGCTGACCCGGCTGATCGACGTCGAGGTCGCCCGTCTGGTCGAGGTCCGGGGCCGGATCGATCACGAGGCCATCGCCGCCGACCGCGCCGAGGCGGTCGATCGCGCCCTCTTCGACCCCTCTCCGGAAGCCACACTCGCGAGGAAGTACGAGGCGGCGGCCGAGCGGGCCCTGTACAAGGCCCTCAAGGAGTTCCGCCAGGTCGAGGAGGACGCCGCGCATGGGATCGAATCGATCATAACCGTCCAAGAGGAAGAGATTTGCGACACGTTGGCTTCCAATTTGAATCCGGCCGACGAGGAAGCCACCGAGGCCGCCCCGGAGCCCGATCCGACGCCCGAATCGGCCCCGTCGCCCCCTCCGGTCGGCCCAAATCCGGCCGTCCCGGCCGTCGAGGGGCCGTCCGAGGCCTCGACGACGCCCGGAGGGCCGGTTTCGACCCCGTCCGGGGGGGTGATTTCCGTTTGACAACGCCGGTCCGGTCGGCGAAAGTGTGGTCCGAGATGGGGCGGGCCGGGGCCCGAGACCAGCTTGCCGCGGCGTTCCGCCGCGGTCGAACTCGCCCACGCGCTTGCTTCCCCAGGGCCGTTGTTCTTCAGCGACCGAGGGGCCCTGGCCCCGGTAGCTGAGGCAACGTGGTTCACCGGGGCCAGGGCCCCTCGGTCGCTCGGTGAACGACCCTGGTCGACGCTTCGAAGTCGGGCCGGCCCGCCCCCATCTTGTCCCCTCGGAACGTCGTGCATGGGTTTCTTCCGCGACCTCGTCCAGCGACTCGTCGGCGGCGCCGCCGGACCCGAGCCCGAGATCGAGCCCGAACCCGCCCCCACACCCCCCCCCGAGCCGGACCCGCCCCCGGCCGCCCCCGGCCCCGCAGCCCCCGCGCCCGCCCCGCCGCCGCCGCCATCGCCGCCGATCGCGGACCCTCCGTCCGTCGCCCCGGCCGGACCTCCGAAGGCCGAGCCTCCACGAAAGGTCGGGCTCGACGCGGGCGACTTCCTGCCGATCTCGCGGGACGAGCTGAAGTCGGCCGCCCGCGCCTCGGGCCGGGGGCTGCTCGCCAACCTCTGGTTCGGCCGCCGCGACCTGATCCCGCCGGCGGACGACGAGCGGACCCGGCTGATCGACCGGGCCCTCGTGACCCACGGCATCCTCTCGCCCGAACAGCTCGCCGAGATCCACCGAGTCGGCGCCGAGATGGACCGGGCCCGGCCGGCCGAGGAGTCGATCCGCCACCAGGCCGCCGCCGTGGGCGAGGCCGCCGTCCGGGCCGACCGCGAGGAGAAGGCCCGGATCAAGGCCCAGAAGAAGGCCGAGGCCGCCGAACGCCGGCGGCTCCACGCCGAGGCCGTCGAGCACCGCAAGGCCACCGACATCGTCTATCTGGGCCGGGGGGTCTCGCGGTTCCTGGGCGACCGGCAGAGCGACCTCGCCGCGCTCGAGGCCGCCGGGCTCCCCCCCTTGAGCACGCCCGCCGAGCTGGCCGAGGCGCTGGGGCTGTCGGTCTCCCGGCTCCGCTGGCTCGCCTTCCACGCCGAGGCCGCCACGAGGGTCCATTACGTGACCTTCGAGGTCCCCAAGAAATCGGGCGGGACCCGCAGGCTGAGCGCCCCGCACAAGTCGCTCGCCTCGGCCCAGCGCTGGGTCATGGACCGGATCGTCGCCCCGCTCCCGGTCGAGCCCCACGCCCACGGGTTCCTGACCGGCCGGAGCATCCTGACCAACGCCAGCCCCCACGCCGGCCGGGCGGTCGTGGTGAACATGGACCTGGAGGACTTCTTCCCGAGCGTCGGCTACCGGCGGGTCCGGGGCGTCTTCCGCCGCGCCGGGTATTCGCCCGCCGTCGCCACGATCCTCGCCCTGCTCTGCACCGAGTGCCCGAGGCGCGAGGTGGCCTACGACGGCACGACCTACCACGTCGCGACCGCCCCCCGAGGGCTCCCGCAGGGGGCGAGCACCAGCCCCGGCCTGTCGAACCAGGTCGCCCGGAGGCTCGACCGCCGGCTCGCCGGCCTGGCCAGCAAGCTGGGCGCGACCTACACCCGCTACGCCGACGACCTGACGTTCTCGGGCGATGACGGCCTCGACGGCAAGGTCGGCTACCTCATGGCCCGGGTCCGGCACATCGCCCGGGACGAGGGGTTCGCGGTCAACGAGGCCAAGAGCCGGGTCCTCCGCCGGAACGCGGCGCAGGTCGTCACCGGCCTGGTCGTCAACGACCGACCGGGAGTCCCCCGCGACGAGGTCCGCCGCCTGAGGGCCATCCTCCACCGCGCGAAGGCCGAAGGGCTCGACGCCCAGAACCGCCAGGACCACCCCGACTTCCGCGCCTGGCTCCGGGGCAAGATCGCCTACGTCAGCATGGCCCGGCCCGAGGTCGGCGGGCGGTTGCTGGCGGAGTTCGAGGCCCTGAACGCGGGCCATTGAACGGCCATCGCCGATCGTGGTGAGTTCGGCGGTCTGTTCTGAAGAAGTGTGTTAAGCAAGCGTCCCGGGAAGCGATAATAATATCGAAGGCCGTCGGAAGAGGGCGATCGCGCCTCCGCGCCGATGGGCCAAGCTTCGATTTATGCTCGTTACCGCGCTCGTCGTGGGAATGCCGCCTTCGACGCTCCCGCGTCGTCTTCGGGCCGGGCCCGATCGCTCGCCCGAGGACGCAGAGCGTCCGGGACGGCATTCCCACGCGGAGCGTGGGAACGAGGAAGAGAGATATGACCTTGATTATGACCGAGCACCGGATGAAAGCGTGAAATTTCCTCGCAATCCCGACAGGATTTGATACGATCGCGCCCGCCCCGGCTTCGAAGGCGACCGGGGCCATCCCCTCGTCCGGCGTCCCGGACCCGATCCGATCGACTCGAAATCCCCCTGGTTGGCGGAGGGCCGGGCCCGGCCCGGTCGTGCAGGATGAGCATCAATTGCGAATGCGCCGGATGCGGCAAGAGTTTCCGAGTCCCCGACGAGATGGCGGGCAAGCGGGCCAGGTGCAAGTGCGGAGGTGTGACGGTGATCCCCGCCCCGCCGAGGGTCCGGGCCCAGGCCACCGACACGCCCGCCTTCGACCCGTTCGGCCTCGGCGACGCGGCCGAGACTGAGGCCGAGGCTGAGCCTGTCATCGCACCGCCGACGGGCCGGACGAAGGGGGCCGGGGCGACCGGCCGGAAGTCGGGCAAGAAGAAGCGCCCGGCGGTCGAGGCCTGGACGATGCTGGCCCTCTTCGGGATCGCCATGCTGGCGGTCCTGGTGGGGATGGCTTCGGCCTCGCTCAAGGTGCCCGCCCTGTCGTTCGCGGTCCTGGTGGGGATGGCCCTCTCATTGTTCGGCTCCTATCGCTATTTCCGGGCCATCGGTATGCCCGGGTTAGTCACCATCCTGCTGCTCTGCTTCTTCCCGATCCTGGGGCTGATCGCCTGGACCTGGCGCTGGAAGGAGGCCCCCAGGCCCGCCCTGGCCATCTGGCTGGGCCTCCTGATCGCGACGTTCGGCGGCCTGGAGATCATCATGGACCACCGGCCCGGGCTCCGGCCCGATTTCCGGACGGCAGCGCCACCGGCGCCGCAGCCGAACGCCCCGCAGCTCGACCCGTCGCTCTCCGCCCCCCGGGTCGCGGACCGGGCGGCACTGGCCGAGTTCCGCTCGAAGGCCCCGACGGGCGACCCGACGGCCCGGCTGGTCTACAACCTGGAATCGCCCGACAAGGCCGAGCGGATGATGGCCTGGCTCGGGCTCCGCGAGGTCCCCGTGGCCGAAGAGCACCGCGCGGCGGTCGTCAAATCCACACACAAGCATCTCAACGATCCAGACCAGTTGACCCGCCACCGGTCCGTCGAGATGCTCGCGAAATGGTCGCCCCCGGACGCCGACCTGGTCCCCACGCTGATCCCGTTCCTGAGCGACAACATCAATATTTACACC
>JAJYDH010000181.1 GCA_021777685.1 Planctomycetota bacterium
GGTCCTATTTCGACCACCCGTCCCTTGTACATTAAAATGTCAAGATGATCCGCATTGTAGCTGGAATCGATTGATTCGAAACGGACCCATCCATTTTCGAGATCGCCTTGAATCGAGGACGCGTGATAGGGCAACTCTCGGCGGATGGTGACTTCCACCTCAGCCAGACTCATGCCCACGCTGATTTGCCCATAAGCGGCCAAATATCGGGCTACCGGAGCGTCTCTGAAGAGGTACATGCCACCCATGAAGAGGCCATAAATTGCCATCGCCACCATGAAATGTTTCAGAGTTCGCGTTCGCGAAGGGAACGGTAGGAATGCGACCAGAAAGCCCACGATCGAGGCATAGATGATTGGGCCGTTTGGGTTCAAATTGCCGAAGGCCACGAAGAAAACCAGGAACATCCAGATCAGAAGCAGTAGGAAGCCGGTCACGAGACGTCGCATGGGAGAATCTCCCGGGTCAGATCCCCCCCAGCACCCTGGCCCGGCCCACTCTGGCGATCGCGAGCATGAACGCGGCAGTCCGGAGGCTCACACCTTTCCGCTGGGCCATCTCGAAGACCTTCTCGAAGCTCTCGACCATCCGGCGTTCTTGCTCGCGCCGGACCTGTTCGAGTGGCCAGCGGAAGTGCTGGAGGTTCTGGACCCACTCGAAATAGCTGACGACGACCCCGCCCGCGTTGGCCAGGATGTCCGGGACGACGGGGATTCCTCGCTGCTCGAAGACCTCGTCGGCGTCGGGCCAGGTGGGGCCGTTGGCGGCCTCGACGATCAGCTTGGCCTGCACGGCCTTCGCCATCGAGGCGTCGAAGACGCCCCCGAGCGCGGCGGGGATCAGGACGTCGACGGGGAGCGTCAATAGCTGTTCGTTTGTTATCGCGTCACCCCCCTTGAAGCCGACGACTTTCCGATTGACGGCCACGTGCCTGTCCAGCTCGGGGATAGCGATCCCGTCCGGGTTCGTCAGGCCGCCGAAGGCGTCGGAGACCGCGACGACCTTGCCGGACATCTCGTGGAGGAAGCGGGCCGTGAAGCTGCCGACGTTCCCATAACCCTGGATGGCGAAGGTCGTCCCGGCGACCGATTTGCCGAGCTTGTGGAGCATTTCGCGGGCGATGAGCGCCACACCGTAGCCGGTGGCGGCCTCCCGGCCGGCCGAGCCGTGCAGCTCGACGGGCTTGCCGGTGACGCAGGCGGGGTGGAAGCCGTGGAATTTGCCGTATTCGTTCATGATCCAGGCCATCACCTGGGCGTCGGTGCCCACGTCGGGCGCCGGGATGTCCTTGTCGGGGCCGATGAAGTCGTGGATCTGCTGGACGAACTTTCGCGTGACCCGCTCCAACTCGCCTCGCGAGAGCTTGGAGGGGTCGCAGTTCATCCCACCCTTGCCCCCGCCGAAGGGGAGGTCGACCACGGCCGTCTTCCAGGTCATCAGGCTGGCCAGGGCGCGGGCCTCGTCCTGGTCGACGTGCGGGTGGTAGCGGAGGCCGCCCTTGAACGGGCCCCGCGCGTTGTCGTGCTGGACCCGGTAGCCGATGAAGTTGCCGATCTCGCCGGAGTCCATCTCGATGGCCACCTCGACCCGCAGCTCGCGGTCGGGGGTGATCATCAGGGTCCGCGTGTTTCCGGTCAGGTCGAGGCGGGCCGCGGCCTTATCAAAATAGAAGTTGGTCGCCTCGAAGGCTTGCATCGGACTGGCAATCTCCGGTTAATGGGGACCTTCATCATCCCCCACCTGGCAACGACCCGCCCGGATCGTAACGGATCGGCCGCCCGATCCGCAAGCGCGAGGGACCGGACCCCGGGTTGCCGCCATGCCCCTCCGCGAGGCGCAAATCCGTGCAATCATGGAATTTGAGCGAGACCAACTATGGCCAGGTCAAGGTCCGGCCCTTTGACGTGGCCGTCCTCCCGCTCGGCGCGACCGAGCCGCACAACCTCCACCTTCCCTACGGGACCGACACCTACCAGGTCGAGGCCGTCGGCCGGCTCGCATGCGAGCGGGCTCACGACAGCGGGGCGAGCGTCGCCCTCCTCCCGGCGATCCCTTACGGGACCGAGACGAATCAGATGCGGTTCCCGATGGCGATGAACCTCGACCCGTCGACCCTGGCCCGGGTCATCGGCGACCTGGTCGATTCGCTGGCCACGCATGGCGTGATGAAATGTGTCCTGCTCAACGGTCACGGCGGCAACGACCTGAAATGGATCTTGCGCGAGTTGCACCTGAAGACGCCCGTCAAGCTCTTCGCCTGCCACTGGTGGAAGATGGCCGCCGACCAGCACGCCCGGATCTTCGAAGATCCGGGTGACCACGCGGGGGAGTTGGAAACCAGCATGATCCTCGAGCATCGGCCGGACCTCGTCGCCGAGGGGATGGCCGATGCCGGCGCCCTGGCCTCGACCCGGTTCACGGCAGTGAACCGGGGATGGGTCGAGATCACCCGACCCTGGCACCTGCTCACGACCAACTCCGGCGCCGGCGACCCGGCCCCCGCGACGGCCGAGAAGGGCCGGGCCCTGACTGAAATCGTCGTCGATCGGCTCGCCGCGTTCCTGGTCGAACTCGCCGCCAGCCCGATCGACGACCGATTCCCTTTCTGATTGGACGCCGAGTTCACACGTTCATCTGGTCGCGCGATACAATCAGGTAGAAGACGAACGGCGGCCAGAGGCTAGTGGTCCGATGAAGCGTCGAACATGCGTGGTGGCGGCCATGCTCTCGTTGGTCGCCGGTTGCGGGGTCGGAGGTGGGGCCAAGGGCCCATCATCGCGGACCTACCCGCTCAAGGGGGTCGTCCGGAAGGTGGACATTGCATCGGGCGAGGTGACGATCTCGCACGAGGCAATCCCCGGGGTCATGTCGAAGATGACGATGCCGTTCTTCCTCAAGGATAAGTCCGTGCTGGAAGACGTCCGGCCCGGGGATGAGGTCGAGGGGCCGCTCCGGGTGGATTTCGTCGGCGATCGGATCGAGGACATGGACCTGACCGATCTGACCGTGACACGGCCCTCGACGGGAGATCCGCCGGGCTCCGAGGCTGCGACGACGTCCGGGGTCACGGCCCTCCGTCCCGGTGAGTTGGTGCCCGACTTCGCCGTGACGACGCAGGACGGGTCGAGACTCCGCCTGTCCGACCTCCGGGGCAAGGTGGTCGTCTTGACATTTGTCTACACTCGCTGCCCTTCGCCCGAATTCTGCCCGGCGATGGACGCCAAGTTCGCCGAGCTCGCGCGGCGGATCTCCGCCTCGCCCGCCCGATCCGACCGGATAAGATTGCTCTCGGTCAGCTTCGATCCCGACCACGACACTCCCGAGGTGCTCGCCGCCCACGCTCGCCGCCGAGGGGCCAGGGAGCCGCTCTGGACCTTCGCCGTGGCCTCATTTCCGGAGCTGGAAAAGGTCGCCGGGCCGCTCGGCCTGACCTTTATCCCGGGGACGCGGGAGATCGAGCACAACATCCGGACGGCCGTCATCGGTCCGGATGGCCGGCTTGTCAGGCTGGAGCCCGGCGGGGGTTGGGACGTGGCCGATCTGCTCGGGACGGCCTATTCCCTCGTTTCGAAGGCCGGTCGGTGATGCGGGCGACCTGATTGCATGTCAGATGCGATTTGATAAAGTCATCACCGCGAAAGATTCAACGGCAAATGTGAGGGTACATCGTTCCGGCACATCCCTGAATCAAACAGATAGAACGAGCGGTGCTTCGGCGGGTAAAGTTCGAAAAGTGATGATCTCGGGGCGGGAAATGGGAAGTTGATATTGTCAAGAAGGCTGGCCGTGTTACATTAATAGCAGACATGATCCTCAAAACGGATGTCACTGTTGAAAAAATCGACTCCCGCATTGATCCTGATCGGGTGTCGACCGACATGTCTCCGCCGGGTTCATGGAACAGCAAATCAACCGGTACCGTGTCGGGCCGGCTGATCTCATGGTCAACGCGGGCCCTCCCGGCCCGGGACCATCGCACCAGTCGCCCCTGGGCCGGAACACCCGGGGGCGGGAGAGAACCAGGAATGGCAACGACCAAGGCCAGCGTCCCGAGCAAGCCCGCCGCTCCCAAGGCGCCCAAGGCGCCCACGAAGACCAAGGCGGTCAAGGCGGCCGATCTGCGTAGCCAGCAGGCCAAGCGGGCCTCGATCCTCCTGAAGCACGTCAGCGACCCGACCCGCCTCCAGGTCATCCTGATCCTCTCGGAGGGGGAGCAGCACGTCGGCGCCCTCTGCTCGCAGCTCAGCCAGAGCCAGCCGGCGGTCAGCCACCACCTGGCCCTGCTCCGACACGGCGGGATCATCGCCCCCCGCCGCCAGGGCAAGAACAACTTCTACAGCCTCACCGACAGCGGTACCGGCCTGGCGACGGTGGTCAAGGGGCTGATGAACGGCGCCTGATCGTCTTCCACGATCGCATCCGATCCCGGTCACCCGACGGCGTGCCTTCCCGGCATGCCGCCGGGTGGTTTCGCGCCTCGGGCGTGCCCGTTCAGGGCAGGATGCGTTGTCCAACGGCCGTGTTGATGTCGAGGATCGCCCGGCGGAGCCGGACCTGGCTGTCCAGGTAGGTCCGGGCGTTGTCGTTGTAGTCCTTCAACGCGGCGAGGTAGTCGAGGACGTCGATCTCTCCCGGGAAGAGACGCTGGGCCTCCTTGAGCAGGGCGGTGGCGTCGGGCAGGACCGACGACTCGATTCGGTCGACGCTGGCCTTCGCGGCGAGATACTCGCGCTCGGCCACCTGGACGTCCTGGATCGCCTGTCGTTCGACCGACGCCAGCTCGACCTGCGTCTGCGTCACGTTCAGCTTGGCCCGCTGGATATTCCCCTGATTCCGGTTGTAGATCGGCATCGGGACCGTCACGCCCAGGGCCCACGACGTCGGGCTCTTGAGCCCGAACGGCGTGTTATCCTGGAGGGTATAGGGCTGATAAAGGACGTAGACGTCCTGGAATCGGTTGGCGTATTGCAGCTTCACGTCCGACTTGGCGCGATTCAGGCCCAGGCGGTAGGAGATCACGTCGGGCCGGCTGGTCAGCGCGATCTGGACCAGTTGATTGATCGAGGGCGGGGTGAAACCCTGATCCTTGAGGGTGCCTCGGAGTTCGATCGAATCGGCCTGATCCGGCGCGATGTTGAGCTGCGTCGCCAGCGCGACCTTGGCCTTTCGATAGGCCTCGCGGCTCTCCAGGAGCTGCTGATCGGCCAGGTTGCGCTGAATCCGAATCCTCTGGACATCCGTCAGCTTCTTGATGCCGCGATTATACAGATCCTCGGTCGCCTTGAGAGAGCGGTTGAGTCCTTCGAGGCCGGCCTCGGTGAAGGTGATCGTCCGTCGGGCCTGGAGGACGTCGACATAGGCCGAATAGAGGTTGTCGATCGTCTGTCGGACCGCGTCCTGATACTGCGCCTCGACCACCTGTGTCGCCTTCAAGGCGGAGGACATCCGGGCGAGTCTCTTCCCGGAGACGTCGATGGGATACGAAATGTTGACGTCGTACTGGGTCTGGCCGCCGGGACGCTGTCGGGTGTACTGGCCGTAGGGCACAAGCTGGCTGTCGGCGTAGAAGACGGGGTTGGCCCGGAGGCTGGCCGTCAGGATGTCGGCCTTGGCCTGGGGGATCTCGAAGAACTTCGATCTGAGGTCGAGGTTCTCATGGACGAGCCTCTCGATGGCCTGGTCGAGGGTCATGCCCTCGGACGGCCCCGGGTCTTCCTCGGTAGGTGGGATCGAGAGGGGACCCGCGGCGGGGATCGTCGCGGCGGGCAGGTCCGGCGTCCGGGCCACCCCCTGGAGCGCCGTGACGTTCCCTCCGAACGACATGCCCGGCGAGGAGATCGAGGTCGGGATTCCCTTCGGAGAAGTCGGACCCACCCGGCCGCCCAGGAGCGAATCGGGCGCCGAGGCCGGGCCGGCCCCGCCCGAACCGGGTGACTTGCCGAAGGGCGAGATCCCGCTGCCCGGAGACTTGAAATCAGGGATATCGATCGTCGGCCCCTGCGCCCTGACCTGCGCCCCGGCGAGGCCGAAGGCCCCGACGATCACCAATAACCGGGACAAAACCCGGCATACCGTTCTCATGGCGACCCTCCCTGGTCTTCGGCCGATCGTTGCATCCTCAGCAACGGGGCAACAAGAGATCCAGGGGAATGATCGGTATGACCCAGGGTCTGTATTTAGCTTGCATTATCAAAATTACCCATATTCGTCATATTGGGATTATTCGGTTCAGTCGCGCCAACCGGCCGATCTTGCCTGGTTCTCTCAATCTCTGCCCGCGATCGTTGTCGAATCGGAATTCCCCGGGCTATGGAACGGACGTCAGACGTTGTAAGTTAGATAGGATGGCACGACGATCGGCGAATTTCGGAGGAACTCCGATGCATCGGATGAAGGTGGAGGAAGGGCCGGCGTCCTCCCGACGGGATTTCCTCCGGATCGGTGGCCTGGGGACGCTGGGGCTCGGGCTGGCGGGTCGCGTCTACGGGTCTTCCGCCACGCGGTCGGGGGGGGCGGTGATCCTGCTCATGATGGTCGGTGGCCCGAGCCAGCTCGAGACCTTCGACCCCAAGCCGGATGCCCCGGACGAGATCCGAGGCCCGTTCCGGGCGATCGAGACCGCGATCCCTGGCGTCCGGTTGGGAGAGCATCTTCCCGGGATCGCCCGACGGATGGGCCGACTGACCCTGATCCGCTCGCTGTTCCACGATGCATCGCCGATCCACGAGACGGGCCTCCAACTGATCGGGACAGGCCGGCTCTGCCGGCCCGGTGAAGACCATCCTCACCTCGGCGCCCTCGCCGCGAGGGCCCTGGGATCGTCCGGCGGGCTCCCGCCGTTCGTGATCCTCCCCGGGCCGATCGGTAACACGGGCGTGAGCATCCCCAACGGCCAGTCCGCCGGTTCGCTGAGCCCCTCCTTCGCCCCGTTCCTCCTCGGCGATGACCCCGCCTCGCCCGATTACGACCCCCGAAGGACTCTCGACCGGGCCCGGCGATTCCTCGACCATGCCAGCGAATTGACCTCGGCCGACGAGCCGGACCGGTCGACCTACCGCGCGTTCGATCTCGGGGCGGAACGACCGACAACCCGCGAGACATACGGCCGTTCGACCTTCGGACAAAGCTGCCTGCTCGCGCGGCGGCTGGTCGAGGCTGGCGTCCGGGTCGTCGTGGTGAACATGGCCCGGACCGTCTTCGACACGCCGAGCTGGGACGTTCACGGCTCCGGGCCTTTCAGTACCTTCGACGACTATGCACGGAACCTCCTTCCGACGTTCGACCGGGGCTACTCGGCCCTGATCGACGACCTGGACGCGAGCGGCCTGCTGGATTCGACCCTCGTGGTCGCCTCCGGAGAGTTCGGCCGTTCCCCTCGAATCAACGCCTCGGGGGGCCGCGACCACTGGCCGGGGGCCTGGTCGGCCCTCCTGGCCGGGGGCGGCCAGGCCGGAGGCCGGATCATCGGCGCGACCGACCGCCAGGCCGCCCGGCCAATCGATCGCCCCGTGGCCGCCGCCGATCTGTTCGCGATCATGGCCGATGCCCTGGGACTGGGCGGGATCGGGGCGGGGAATGTCCCGACGGTCGCCTGAATTTCGAGCCCGTGGCGAGGAGACCGTCGCGTTGGACGTCTGGAACCGGATGCTGGTGCTGTCGATCGGCGGGGCGCTGGGGGTGAATGCCCGCTACTGGCTGAGCGTCGCCTTGACGCGATGGACCGGCCCCCGGTTCCCCTGGGCGACGTTCGCGATCAACGTCACCGGCTCGTTCGCGATCGGCGTCCTGGCGGTCGTCCTGGCCCACCGCTGGCCCCACCCGCTCGGGCGGCTGTTCATCGTGGTCGGCTTCCTGGGCGGATACACGACGTTCTCCTCCTTCGCGTTCGAGTCGTTCACGCTCTGGGAGAAGGGGGACCGAGGGCTCTCGCTGGCCAACACGTTCGGGAGCGTCGTGGCGGGGACCGCGGCCGTGGTGGTCGGGGTCGCCGTGGGCAGAGCCCTGGTGGGATCACCCGTCGAGGGGGAGCGGCTCGTCCGCTCCGACGTCGTCCAGAGGGCCGACGCCGTGGAGCTTGCGCCAGAGTCGTTTCTGGACGGCGAAGTAGAGGACGGGTAGGAAGACGTCGATCACCTCGTCGGCGATGAGCAGGCCGCCGAGCACGGGGGCGGCCATCGGCCGGATGACCTCCGAGCCCACGCCCGAGGCCCAGAGCATCGGCGCGATCGAGATGATCGCCGCCCCTTCGGTCAGGAGCTTGGGCCGGAGCCGATGCACCGCGCCTTCGAGGATCGCCGTCCGCAACTCCTCGACCGAGCCGATCCGCTCCAGGCCGCCGCGCTCGCCGATCGCCTCGCGGAGATAGACCAGCATCACCACGCCGGTCTCGACCGCCATCCCGAAGCAGGCGATGTACCCGACCTGCACGGCCACGCTGAATCGGAACCCGAAGAGCCACTGGAAGATCGCCCCGCCGGCCAGCGCGCCCAGCACGCTGGTCATCATCAGCAAGGCATCGACCCAGCTCTTGTGGGTCAGGTAGAGGATGAACGCGATCGTGGCGAGCACCGCCGGGAAGACGATCCGGAGGGTCTTCTGGGCTCGGACCTGATGCTCGAACGTCCCCGACCACTCCAGGTACATCCCGCCCGGGAGCTTCACCCGCTCCTGGACGACCCGGCGGGCCTCCTCGACGAACCCGACCTCGTCGCGGCCCCGGACGTTGAGCTGGATGTAGGAGCGGAGCAGCCCGTTCTCCCCCTTGATCATGGACGGACCCTCGACCACCCGGACGTCGGCCAGCTCGGCCAGGGGGACCTGGACGGGCTTCGAGGGTGGGGTCGGGGCGGGCGAGGCTCCCATCTCCCCGGAAAGGCTCCCCGGGCCGCCCATGCCGCCGCTCGCGGTCACGAGGACCCTTCGGAGCGATTCGACGTCGTCTCGGTAGGCTCGGGCGTAGCGGACCCGGACGGGATAGCGTTCCCGCCCCTCGACGGTCATGGTCAGCGGCCGGCCGCCCATCGCCACCTCGACGATGTCCTGGAGGTCGCCGACGTTGACCCCGTACCGGGCGGCCTTGTCGCGGTCGATCAGGATCTCGACGTACCCCTTGCCCGTCACCTGGTCGGGGAAGACGTCGGCCGCCCCTCGGACCGTCCGGAGGACGGCCGCGATCTCCTTACTGACGCGCTGGAGGTCGTCCAGGTTGGACCCGAACAGCTTGACCGCCACCGGCAGGCGGACGCCGGTCGAAAGCATCTCGATCCGGTTGGCGATCGGCTGGGTGAAGCTGTTCCCCCAGCCCGGGACCTGCAAGGCCGTGCTCATCTCCTCGATCAGCTCGTTCCGGGTCTTTCGCCAGAGGAGCAGGCGGTCGGCGAACGGCTTCTCCAGCGTCGAGCGGAGGATCTTCCGTCGCTCGGCGGAAGGCCCGATGATCAAGGATTTCCGATCCTTGCCGATCCGTTCCAGCTCTTCCAACGCCGTCCAGGTCGCGAGGCCGACCGCGCGGTCCAACAGTTCCCAGTTGAGCGTCTTGACCTGCTCGCGGAGCCTCCGGTCGTGCTCCTCGGCCAGATGGTCGGCGATCCTGGCGAGCATCGTCGGCCTGGCGAACCCCAGCAACTCGCCCGCCGCCTCGGCCGCCATTTCCAGGGGGGCAGGGGGGGGCGTGAGGAGGTCGGGACGGTCGCGGAGCACCCCGAGCGCGACGAGCTTGCGGGAGACTTCGCGGACCAAGGCGGTCGCGTCGTCGGGAAGGACCTCGGTCGCCAGTCGTTCGGCGTAGGCCGGCGAAAGATCTTCGATGAGCTTCGACCGCGCGGCGGGCGAGAGCTTCTGGACCAATGATGAGGCTTCGACGCGACCCAGGAGGGAGTCGATCGCCTCGCTGACAAGTTCGCGCCCGAGCGACGCTCGCCCTTCCGACAGGCGGGCGGCGCCGAGGTCGCGGAGGACCTCATCAACCCGTCCCGCCGTCGTCATGGCGACCTCGTTGACGAGGGCGGCTCGGTCCTCGGCGGGAAGGGCACGGATCAGATGATCGGATTCCATCGCCCGGAGGACCGCCCCGACCTGGGCCGTGGCGTCCTCGAATCGCATGGTCCGCTTGGGCCAGAGCGGGCGGTCGCGGAGGTTGATGACGGTCTCGACCATGTCGAGCGGTGCCGGGTCGGTCGGCGTCTCGGCCCGGCCGGCTTTGCCGACGACCTGGCGGATCTCGGGGAATCCTCGGAGGATCGCGTCACGGGCCCGGAGATCGTCCCCAACCTCGGCGATCGAGGCCCTCGGGACGGTCGTGGGCATGTCCATGAGCGTCTGCTCGTCGAGGTCCGGCATGAACTCGCGGCCGAGCTTCGTCGACGCGACGTAGCCCAGCCCGACGATCACCGCGAAGAGCCAGCAGACCAGCGTCGTCCGGCCCATCAGCCACGACAGCATCGGCTTGAACACCGCGATCATCGACCGGACGATCCAGCTCTCTTCCTCCGACTTGATCCGCCCCTTCAGGAAGATCGGGATCAGCGCCGGGACCAGCGTGATCGACAGCAGGGCCACGCCCACCAGGGCGAACGTCTTGGTGTACGCCAATGGGTGAAAGAGCTTCCCTTCCCGGCCGGTCAGCGCGAAGACGGGGAGGAACGAGACGATCGTGATCAGGACCGAGAAGAAGATCGGCCGGCCGACCGCCTGGCAGGCGGGGATGACGATCTCGGTGATGTCGCCGGTGATCTTCCGGCCGCCGAAATGGCGGGTCAGGTGGTGCGCGGCGTTCTCGCCCATCACGACCGCCTGGTCGATCAGGATGCCCACGCTGATCGAAATCCCCGCCAGACTCATGATGTTCGAAGACAGGCCGAACAGCCGCATCATCAGGAAGCTGAACAGGATCGCCAGCGGCAGCGTGACCGCGACCACGAACGCGTTGCCGACGTGCCCCATCACCAGCAGGATGGCCAGCGTGCAGACGATCAGCTCTTCCTTGACCGTCCCGC
>JAJYDH010000182.1 GCA_021777685.1 Planctomycetota bacterium
GCCCCTCGCTGCCCCGCGAGGAGGCCCTGGCCAACGCCCCCAGGCGCAACGCCGACAGCTTCCTCGTCCCCGCCGTCCTCGACTGATCCGGGCAGGACTCAGGTCTCAGGACTGAGGACTCAATCACTGGACAGCCCTAACCGATCGTCCGATGTCGTCCGACTCGTGCCCAAGTCCTGAGCCCCAAGTCCTGAGTCCTTTTTCATGACCGACCCGACCCGCTCGACCGCCGTGGGGCTGCTCGCCCGGATGAACGCCGGGGCCATCTCGGCCGAGGAGGTGACCCGGATCTACCTCGACCGCATCGACCGCCTCGAAGGCCAGATCAAGGCGTTCCTCCACCGGGACGCCGACGCCTCGCTGGCGAAGGCCCGCGACGTCGACGCCCGTCGGAAGGCCGGGAAACCCGTCGGGGCGCTCGCCGGCGTGCCCATCGCCCTCAAGGACGTGCTCTGCACGAAGGGCGAGCCGACCACCTGCGCCAGCCGGATGCTCCAGAACTTCCGGCCGCCCTACAACGCCACGGTCATCGAGAAATTGATCGCCGCCGACGCGATCCCGGTCGGCAAGACCAACATGGACGAGTTCGCCATGGGCTCGTCGACCGAGAACAGCGCCTTCGGCCCGACCCGCAACCCTTGGGACACCGACCGGATCCCCGGCGGGTCGTCGGGGGGCTCGGCCGCGGCCGTCGCGGCGGATTTCGCGCCGATCTCGCTCGGCTCGGACACCGGCGGCTCGATCCGCCAGCCCGCCGCGCTCTGCGGGATCGTCGGCCTCAAGCCGACCTACGGCCGGGTCAGCCGCTACGGCCTGATCGCCTTCGCCAGCTCGCTCGACCAGATCGGCCCGTTCTCGCACGACCTCGCCGACACGGCCCTCTTGCTCAAGATCATCTCGGGCAAGGACCCGCTCGACGCCACGAGCGTCGACGAGCCCGTCCCCGACTACCCGGCGTCGCTCGACACGCCCCCCGACACCCTGCGGATCGGGCTGGTCCGCGAGTTCTTCGGCGAGGGGCTCGACCCCGAGGTCGAGGCCGCCATCCGCGAGGCGATCCGTGTCTACGAGGCCGCCGGCGCGACGGTCAAGGAGGTCTCGCTCCCGCACTCGAAGTACGGGGCCCCGGCCTATTATCTGGTCGCCCCGGCCGAGTGCTCCAGCAACCTCGCCCGCTACGACGGGACGATCTACGGCCACCGGGCCGAGGACTTCTCGCCCGCCTCGCCCGAGGAAAAAGACCTCCCGCCCCTGATCCGGATGATGATGGCCAGCCGAGCCGAGGGGTTCGGCCCCGAGGTCAAGCGACGGATCATGCTCGGCACGTTCGCCCTCTCGGCCGGCTACGCCGACCAGTATTACAACCAGGCGCTCAAGGTCCGCCGCCTGATCCGCAACGACTTCGACGCCGCCTTCAAGGACGTCGACGTCCTGATCGGCCCGACGACGCCGACCGCCGCGTTCAAGCTCGGCGAGAAGACCGCCGACCCGCTGGCGATGTACCTCTCCGACATCTACACCATCACCACCAACCTCGCCGGCATCCCCGGCCTGAGCATCCCCTGCGGCCTCACGAAATCCGGACTACCGATCGGCCTCCAGCTCCTCGCCCCGGCCTTCGCCGAGGACAAGTTGCTGAGGACGGCGCGGGTGTTCGAGAAGGCGACGGATTGGCATACTAAGCGGCCGGTGCTGGTATAATGGCGGGCGTGAGGAAATTCGCAAAGCTTGGCACTCCATTGGCCGATCTGCAAGCGGCGTTGACGGATCGTCTTCAGGATGCGGAGGTCTTGATCGGAGGAAGCTGCCATGACTCGTCGATCGCGATGGGACTCTACGCCCTGGAGATCGCGCTCAAGATCGCGATCTGTCGCCGTCTTGATCTGGAAGCATTACCCGTCGAATTTCAAATCCACGACTTCGAAGGTCTCCTCGTCCTGACGGGCCTCAGTAGACGATTGGAAGCCCCGGCGCATGCGGCAGTCAGGAAGCACTGGGCCTACCTGGTCGGAAAATTCCGATCGGCACAGGTCAATGAATTGCGTTACGCCCGAGGGAGATTTTCGGCCCGCCAAGCCCGGGATGCCCTCCGACGCCTCAAAGACACGAACGAAGGACTGATCCCATGGCTCTCAGCCCAATCATGAAACGGGCAATCCGGAGGGTTGCCGACGTCCTGGGCGCCTATGCCCGCGAGCATGGCTGGTGGCCCCTCGATTTTCGCCTCTACTACCGGGCGAATGAGAAGTGGGGGAAGATTGATATTCTGTTCGTCTCCGATGGATTCGATGGCCTTGATGAACACGAAGCGTATGTTTCTGTCATGGATCATCTCGGGCGCTGGGTGAGCGACGAGCCGGAACTCGCGAATGCCATCGGGCTGGTGCTCCAGACATTCAAGGAGACCGAGGAGGGTGGACTTTACTCGATCCCTCGGTCTTACAACCCGGTGAGACCGAGGGATCTCGTCGTCCGGGCCCTGAACGAAGTTTCGAGCCTGGTCGTGAAGTATGCAAGGGACCAGGCCTGGGCCGACCAAGATTTCAACTTCTTCTATCGTATCGATCCGACGAACCAGGCCAGACTCCAGATCGTTGTGACGGCACCGGAGGGGGTCGATTCGGCGGGCCATGGTGGTTACACATTGGAAGGCTACATTCGCTCTCGGCTCTTCGATGAGCCGAACATCCTCCGCACATGCGAACTGAAAGTCAGGACGCCACTTGCCCAAGCCGAAGCCGGCGATCTTCAGAAACTCGGCTACAAGGAGTTTCTCCCGATGCCGCGCTCGCTCATTTTATGAGTCTGAATCCATGAGCTATACAATGATCATCGGCCTCGAAGTCCACGTCCAGCTCACGACCGAGAGCAAGATGTTCACGTCGTGCGGGACCGACTTCGGCCTGCCCCCCAACACCCAGACCGATCCCGTCTCGCTCGGGATGCCGGGGACTCTCCCGGTCATGAACGGCAGGGCGTTCGAGCTGGCGCTGAAGACGGCCGTCGCCCTGGGCGCGGACATCGCCGGGTTCACCAAGTGGGACCGGAAGAACTACTACTATCCCGACCTGCCCAAGAATTATCAGATCAGCCAGTATGACCTGCCGTTCAGCACCGGCGGCCGGCTGGAGATCCCCCCGCAGAAGGACGGCTCGGGCGGCGGGCGATGCGCCCTGACCCGCGTCCATCTCGAAGAAGACACCGGCAAGCTGACCCACGGCGCCGGGGGGTTCTCCGAGGTGGACCTCAACCGCGCGGGCATCCCGCTGATGGAGATCGTCTCCGAGCCGGAGATCCGCACCCCGCAGGACGCCAAGGCGTGCCTGGAGGAACTCCGGCTCACGCTCCGCTACCTCGGCGTCTCGGACTGCGAGATGCAGGAGGGGAGCCTCCGGTGCGACGCCAACGTCAACATCCACATCGATGTCGACGGCAAGAAGGTCGCCACGCCGATCGTCGAGATCAAGAACCTGAACAGCTTCCGGTCGGTCGAGCGGGCCATCCAGTACGAGGCCGAACGTCAGTTCGACCAGTGGAAGAAGGACGGCAAGACGATCAAGGACGCCCCCAAGCAGACCCGAGGCTGGAGCGACCCCGAGGGCGTCACCAAGGTCCAGCGCGAGAAGGAGACGGCGGCCGACTACCGCTATTTCCCCGAGCCCGACCTCGTCCCCGTCGTGGTCGACGACGCCTGGATCGCCCGGGTCAAGGCGTCGATCGGCGAGCTTCCCTCGGAGCGTCGCCGGCGGTTCTCCTCGGAATACGGCCTGTCGGACTACGACGCCAACGTCCTCGTCGAGCAGGGGCAGGACGTGGCCGACTATTACGACGCCGTCGCGAAGGCGACCGGCGCCTACAAGCTGGCGAGCAACTGGGTCCAGCAGGACATCCTCCGGATCGTCAAGGAACGCAAGGTCCCGATCGGCGAATGTCCGGTCGGCCCGGCGGCCCTCGCCGACCTGATCAACCGGGTGGGCCGGTCGGAGTTGAACACGAACCAGGGGCGCGAGGTGCTCGGCAAGATGATCGAGACCGGCGAGCCGGCCGAGGCGATCATCGAGGCCGGCGGCTACAGGATGGTCTCCGACAAGGGGGCCATCGCCGCCGCCGTCGAGGCCGCGCTCGCCGCCAACCCCAAGGCGATCGAGGACCTGAAGGGGGGCAAGAAGAAGCCCGAGGCCGTCAAGGGCTTCCTCCGAGGGCAGGTCATGAAGCAGACCGGCGGCAAGGCCGACCCCGCCCTCGTCGGCGAATTGCTCGACGCGAAGCTCGCCGAGCTGGCAGGCTGATCTCGACCCGAACTCCAGGAGTGAGCGACCCATGCCGCCGACCGACCGCAGGACGTTCTTGAAGGCCGCCGGGGCGACCCTGGCCGCCTCGACGATCGCGATCCCTTCGGCCCGGGCCGAGGAGCCGAAGATGAGGTGGAAGAAGGCGTTCATGCTCGGGACCTCGCAGGGCCCCGTGCTCAAGCAGTTCCAGCTCCTCCGCGAGGCCGGGTTCGAGGGCGTGGAGCTGCTCAGTCCCAACAAACTTGACCGCGACGAGGTCCTCAAGGCCCGCGACGAGACCGGCCTGGTGATCCACGGCGTCTCGGGCTCGGTCCACTGGAACTCGCCGCTGTCGAGCCCCGACCCGGCCGTCGTCGAGAAGGGCCTCGCCGCGATCCGCCAGTCGATCGCCGACGTCAAGGCGTATGGCGGGACGACGGTGCTGCTGGTCCCGGCGGTCGTGAACCCGAAGGTCTCTCACCGCGAGGCTTACACGCGCTCGCAGGCCAACATCCGCAAGATCCTCCCCGAGGCCGAGGCGGCCGGGATCAAGATCGCCATCGAGGAGGTCTGGAACAAGTTCCTCCTCAGCGCCCCCGAGTTCGCCCGCTACATCGACGAGTTCGGCACGCCCGCCGTCGGGGCCTACTTCGACGTCGGCAACGTGGTCGAGTATGGCTATCCGCAGGAGTGGATCAGGGAGCTGGGCAAGCGCATCCTCAAGGTCCACGTCAAGGAGTACGCCAAGGCCAAGCGGTTCGGCTACTCCCTGGGCGAAGGGGAGATCGACTGGGCCGCCGTCCGCTCGGCGTTCATCGACGTGGGCTACGACGGCTGGATCACCGCCGAGGTCGGCTTCGGGGACCTCGACGCGATGAAGGACGTCGTCCGGCGGATGGACAAGATCCTGGGTTGAGGATGGATTGACGATGATCGATGGGCGATGGATGATCGCCCATCGACCTTCACCGATCGATCACTTGCCGTCCTTGCCGGCCCACTTGATGAAGTAGAAGACGATCGGCGTGTCGCCGGTGTTGACGATCCCGTGGGGGACGTTGGGCGCGGTATACATCACCGAGCCCGGGCCGACCCTGGTGATCTTGCCGTCGACGTCGATCTCGCCGTGGCCTTGCTCGATCACCATGACCTCCTCCTCGGCGTGAGTGTGGGGCGGGTGGGGAGTCTTCCCCGGGTCGAGCAGGAGCCGGCCGGTGACGAACTTGGAGCTGCCGGGGGTGTCGCCCGCCAGGTAGATCCCCAGCTTGCCGACGACGCTGCCCCGGTCGCTGAAGTCGGCCTGCTTGACCTGGTCGAGCGTGACGGTCCGCGACTTCAGCAGCTCCTCCTTCTGGGCGGCGAACGAACGCTCGCGCCCGGCCCAGCCGAGCGCGAGGGTCAGGACGAGGGCACCGAGTCCCAGGGTCTGCGGGCGAGGGCGGAAGCGGTTCGACGGCATCGTTCGCTGGCTCCGGTGGAGAGTGGGTTCACCGCCGGATCTTAAACGACGGGCCGGCCCGGTCGCGAGGGAATTTCCAGGTCGTTCCCGTCCGGTCCCAGGCGGGCCCGGAAGTGGTAATAATCCAGCGGGAATCCGCCGATGTCCGCCTGGCGGGCGTCGAAGCGGTAACCGCCCGGGTTGAGGGCCCGGAACGCGGACTCGGTCAGGAGGATCTCCGAGCTGGCGGCCACGTCCTCGCCGAGCTTGGAGGCGACGTTGACCTCGCAGCCGAAGATGTCCTCGTCGTCGATGACGAGGATCGGCCCGTGGCCGATCCCGACGCTCCCGAAGATATCGTGATCGTCGGGGACCACGCCGTTGATCGCGTCGAAGGCCGCGAGGATGTCGAGGGCCCCTTCGAGGGCCTTTGTCGGGCCGTCGAAGATGGCGAACATGTTGTCGGCCTCCACCTTGATCACCCGCCCGCCGTTGGCGATCACCGCGGGGCGGGCGGCGAAGTACATCTCCGCGATCATCGCCATGTACGAGATGATCCCGAGTTGCCGCGAGAGCCGCGTGAACCCGACCATGTCGAGGACCAGGATCGTCAGCTCGCGCTCGAAGTTGGAGCGGATCTGGGCGTCGAGCTCCTCGGACCGCTCGGGGTGCTGATTCCGCTCGGCGAGCAATCCTCGGAGGAGGACCCGGCCCGGCAGATCGCGGTGCGCGGCGGACATCTTCATCGACGACCTCCGGACGGATGGTTCAAGGGGGGGCGATCGCATCGAGCAGGAGCCGGTGGACGTCGGCCGTCTCGACCGTCGAGTCTCCCGGCGCCGGGCCGTCTCCGATCAGGACCGGCCCGTCGATTACGGCGGGCGACCGGAGGCCGTGACTCCCCCGGACGAGCGAGGGGTCGAGCGGGATCACGTCGAAGAGGGTCCGGAATCCCAGCTTCTTCCGCAGGAGCCGCCGCGCGATCCGGAGCTTCGGCTGCGCGATCTTCGGGTCGAGGAACAGCTCGCATGGGTCGTATCCGGGCTTCCGATGGATGTCGACCGTCCGAGCGTAATCGGGCGCGAGGCCGTCGTCGAGCCAGAAGGGGTACGCAAACCAGGCGTCGGGCTCGGCCAGGGCGACGATCTCGCCCGATCGCGGATGGTCGAGCCCCACCTCACGCCGGGCCTCGCCCGAGTAAAGCTGGGCCACGCCCGGCTCGGCGGCCAGGAGGTCGCGGACCCGGTCGAGGTCGGCGGGATCGCTCACATAAACATGGGCGACCTGATGATCGCAGACCGCGAAGGCCCGGCTGGTGAGGGGGTCGAAGACCTCGCCGAACGGGCCGGGCCGGACGTTCAGGAGCCCGGCCCGGCGGAGGACCCGGTTCGGCTCGACGGCCCGGGAGACGTCGCAATGGCCGTATTCGCTCACGACCCAGACGCGGGCTCCGGCTGCCTGGGCCCGGTCGAGCAGGGGGGCGCAGGCGTCATCCAGCTCCTTGACGAGCCTCGGCATGTCGGAGCCGGACGGGCCGAACCGCTGGGGGTCGTAGTCGAGGTGGGGCAGGTAGACGAGCGTGAGGTCGGGCCGCTCGTCGCGGAGGACGCTCGCGGCCGATCGGGCGATCCAGTCGGTGCAGGGCAGGCCGGCGGCCGGGCCCCAGAAGGTGTGGAACGGGAACTTGCCCAGCTCCGCTTCGAGCCGGTTTGTCAGCCCGTCGGGCGTCCCGAAGATCCCGAACGCCTTGTTGCCGTCGGCCGCGTAATACGGCTTCGGCGTGACGCTGAGGTCGACCGCCGCCCCCTGGTTGAACCACCAGAACAGCTTGGCCGACTTGAAGGTTCGGCCCCGCTCGGCGAGCCTCCGGCGGGCGGTGACGTAGAGTGGTTCGGCCTGGATCAGGGCGTTCGACTGCTGCCAGAACCGGACCTCGCCGGTCTCGCGAAAATACCACCCGTTGCGGACGATCCCGTGCCCCTCGGGGAGCAGTCCGGTCAGGATGCTCGCCTGGGCCGAGCAGGTGACGGCCGGGATGACCTCGCCGAGCGGCCGATGCCAGCCCCGGTCGGCCAGCGCCTTGAGCCGGGGGGCCATCGCCAGGAGCTTGCCCGTCAGGCCGACGGCGTTGATGAGGACCAGAGGTGCCGATTCGCCCAATTGACCGCCCCGACCCGGGTTCGCGTCTGAAGGTTTTTCTGCCTCCCTCTCCCTCGGGGAGAGGGTTGGGGTGAGGGGCGTCGCCGGACGAGTGATCCCCGATCGAGCCCTGCTTTCTAGCCGACCAGCGATGCGGCGCCCCTCACCCCCGGCCCCTCTCCCGGAGGGAGAGGGGAGGAAGAGGGACGCCCAAAACCGGGCGAAAGATCAGGCCACGACGTCCATCACCCTCTGCGAGAGGTGCCGACGCCAGAAGGCCCCGCCCGCGAACGAGAGGACGACCAGCGTGGCCGCGCCGACGGTCCCCTGCGAGCCCCCCTCGGTGAAGCCGTAGCTGTGCAGGCCGACGCCGAGGACGAAGTTCACGCCGTACCAGGCCATCAGGACCGAGAGGAAGCAGACGACCGAGGCGATCACCAGCCAGAACGTGTTCACCCAGCCCGCGAACCGGCCGTGGAGCGGGATCAAATAGACCAGCAGCGTGATGAGCGCCCAGACCTCCTTCGGGTCCCAGCCCCAGAACCGGCCCCAGGAGACGTCGGCCCACCAGCCGCCCAGGAAGGTCCCGGCGGCCACCAGGAGGATGCCCACCTGCATCGACCGGTAGATGAAGTTGGAGATCGGCTTGATCTGCGCGGCCGTCGCCTGCATGGCCAGCGTCCGGGCCGACGGCTTGGGCGGGGTTGAGCCGGTCGGGGTCTCACCGCTCACGAGCGAGGCGTCGTCGGGTTCGAGCGACTTGCGGAAGACGACCCGGTTGATCATCTCGCCGACGACCGCGAAGGCGCCGGTCGCCGAGACCACGCCCCCGATGCAGCCGATCACCAGGGACGGGTAGAACCCATAAGCCTGGAACACGTCGCCCGCCCCGAACCGGCCGTAGGAGGCCATGCAGCCGACCACCCCCAGCCCCAGCAAAGCCAGGCCCGGCGCGAGCGGCGAGGCCAGCTCCATGAAGCTCGCCGAGCGCTTGTAGGTCGCGGTCAGGTAGAGCGAGGTCGCCGCCACGCCCAGGCCCATCGCCAGGGCGAAGGCCGCGTAGCTGGAGACGATCGTCAGGACGTGGATCGTCAGCCAGAAGTTGTCGCGGAGGACCGGCGGGAGCTGCTTGATCTGGGGGTCGAGGAGCGGGACGTTCGCCGCCAGGGCCGTGCCCAGCAGGGCGACCCCCGCCCCCGCGAGCGCGGCCCAGGTCTTCCGGTAGATCGCCTCCAGGACCAGCCCCAGGACGGCCGTGACCAGCGAGACCCAGATGACGGTCTCGTACATGTTGGTCACGGGCGCCCAGCCGGTGATCCTGATCCGCAGGAAGAAGCCGTAGATCTCCAGGCCGATCCCCGCGCCGAAGCTGCCGATCCCGGCCAGGTAGAGGAGCTTCGAGAGCTTGCCGAAGGCCGACTCCATCCGCATCGCGACGCCGAAGTTGGTCGCCATCAGGCTGAAGATCAGGGCGAGCAGGCCGAGGCCGTAGGCCATCGGGGCCTTGAAGAACGGGGCCATCTCGTTGAAGTGGACCTCGCGCTCCATGTCCGTCGGCGAGGGATAATAGGCGGTGTTGACCGAGTTGCCCAGGTCGCGGGCCGACTCGATCAGGGCCAGCGCCGGCTTCTCGGCGGCCCGGCCGGGATTGGTCAGCTCCTCGTCCTCCATCGCCTTGAGCGCGGCCCGGAAGGCGGCGACCTTGGCCGGCGGGAACCCGGCCTTCGTCAGCTCGTCGATGGCGACGTCGCGGACCACCCCCAGGGGGACCCAGCCGGATTTCTCCTTGAGCCAGGCGGTGTACCGGGCGTCGAAGTCCTTGCTCTCGCCGGGGAGGGCCCGGTCCTTGCCGGGGATGTCGTTGAGGTACTTGTGCAGGGTGTTGGCCGCCTCCAGTTCGAGCGGGGCCAGGCTCCTCGGGCCCTTCTCCTCGGCCTTCTTGTAGGCTTCGGCGGCGTAGGCGAGGGTCGCCGGGTTGGCCGGGTGCGGGGCGACCAGGAGCGGCACGGCGCTGAAGGTCTCCTTGTCGCGGATCGCCCGATAGTGGGCCAGCTTCATCCCGACGTCGAAGCCCTTCTGCTCGACGTCGGTCAACTTCGGCTTGCCCGGCCGCATCGAGCCGGCCCGCTGGGCGCGGGTCGAAAGCTCGTCGAGCCAGTTGACGAACGGCGTCTTCTTGCCGTCGACCGTGACCTCGGCCCCTTCCAGGTCCTCGGGGGAGAGCCACTTGGTCTCCTCGCCGACCTTGGCGGCCAGCTTCTCGACCGCCAGGGCGTCGTCCTCGGCGAGCTTGCCGTCGCGGACGGCCGAGCGGAGCGAGGCGGCGTCGATCTCGGGCAGGGCGATGAGGGCCTTGAGCCGGGCGCGGTCGCCCTCGGCGGTCGCGGCCTTGCCGGCGATCGCTTCGAGGGCCGCCTTGATCTCGTCGGCGAGGATGAACCGCTTGAGCGGGAGGTATTCGACCGAGATGATCGGCTGCTCGTCCCAGAACTTGGGCCGGACCGACCAGTCGAAGAACGCGGCGACCGGCGACCAGCTCGTGACGGTCTTGCCGTCCTTGCCGGTCAGCTTGATCGTCTCGCGGGTGTAGATCTGCTTGATCTCCTCGCGGGCGACCGTGTCGAGCGGCTTGATCCGCCCCTCGTGCATCAGGGGGAGTTCGCCGAGGATCTCGTAGGTCCGCGTGTCGCCGACGGCGACCTTCTCGGCCTTCGGCTTCTCGGCCGCGGGGGCGGGTCGGGCGATCCCCGCCGAGGCCGCCAGGGCCAGGATCAGGCAGGGCCATCCGAGTGGACGTCGCATTGCGGTAGCTCCCGGCCGGGATGGGCCTCGGGTGGGTGTCTGGTTGGGGTGGATCAAAGTTGTTCGATGTCATCGGGCCGGGCTGGCGCCGGGGGGGCCGAGGTCTTGCCGAGCTTCGCCTCGAGCCGCTGCCGGGCCTTGTCGGCCCGCTGGTGCTGGAGCTTGCCGCCGTCGGTGAAGATGCCCGCCCTCATGTAGAACTGGACGAACGCCCCGATCACCACGACGATGCAGCCGAAGTAGATCAGCTCGCGGGCGGGGTTCTTCGCGACCTGGAAGACCGAGATGAACTCGCCGGTCTCGCGCCCGGTCCGGGGGTCGACCTGCCGGGAGTAGTTCGAC
>JAJYDH010000183.1 GCA_021777685.1 Planctomycetota bacterium
GTTCCGCGACTCGACCGGGGCCGACACCCTGCTGTTCATCGACAACATCTTCCGGTTCAGCCAGGCCGGCTCGGAGGTCTCGGCGCTGCTGGGCCGGATGCCGTCGAACGTCGGCTACCAGCCGACCCTCGCCACCGAGATGGGCGGGCTCCAGGAGCGGATCACCTCGACCAACAACGGCGCCATCACGTCGGTCCAGGCCGTCTACGTCCCGGCCGACGACCTGACCGACCCCGCCCCGGCCACGACCTTCGGCTTCCTCGACGCCTTCATCGTGCTCCAGCGGTCGATCGCCGAGAAGGGGATCTTCCCCGCCGTCGACCCGCTCGGCTCGTCCTCGCGAATCCTCGACCCGCAGTACGTCGGCCAGGAGCACTACGACGTCGCCCGGATGGTCCAGACGAGGCTCCAGCGATACAAGGAGCTGAAGGACATCATCGCCATCCTCGGCGTGGACGAGCTGTCCGAAGAGGACAAGCTGATCGTCCACCGCGCCCGCCGGATTGAGCGGTTCATGTCCCAGCCGTTCTTCGTGGCCGAGGTCTTCACCAACAAGGAAGGCCAGTACACCCCGCTGGCCGACACGATCCGCAGCTTCCGCGAGATCTGCGAAGGCAAGTGGGACCACCTCCCCGAAGGCGCGTTCCTCTACGTCGGCTCGGTCGACCAGGCCGAGGAGCAGGCCAAGCGGATGGCCCGCTGACGGGCCGGTCCGGCAAGGTCCTCGACGCCGGGCGGATTGTCATGCATGATGATGGGGTGATGGCCGTTGATCGACCGGGAGGCCCGACCTCTCGCCCATCGACCATCCCCCATCGGGCATCGTGGGACCGATGACCCCCCCCTCGCTCTCGACGGCCGGAGGACTTCGCATGGGCCCTAACAATCAGGCGTATCAGAACGGCGTGTGGTTCGGGATGCTCTTCGGTGGGCTGCTGATCGGCAGCCTGATCGGGCTGATACCGCTGAAATTCGGCTCGAACCGGGGGGACGATGTCGTCGGCAAGGTCGGGTTCTTCGCCTGCATCGTCGGGGGGTTCATCTCGGGCATCCTCGGGGCGTTCTCGATGGCCATCGGCTTCGTGATCGCGATCCTCGTCGGCGGGCGGAAGGGCTGAATTTCGGGCGGATGGACGGAAGCAAGACTGGAGCGACTCTCTCGATGGCAACCGCGAACACCGTGGACACCGACTTCGGCCCCTCCACCCCCAAGGGCGACGGCAAGAAGCCGGGCCACCAGCTCCAGTGCGTCGTGGTCACGCCCGAAAGGACGCTCTTCGACGAGCTGGTCGAGTTCGTCGCCCTGCCCCTCTTCGACGGCGAGATGGGCATCCTCCCCGGCCGGTCCCCCGTGATCGGCCGGCTCGGCTTCGGCGAGTTGCGGACGAAGTCGCACGGGCAGACCCGTCGCTACTTCGTCGACGGGGGCTTCGCCCAGGTCCGCGACGACGTCGTGACGGTCCTCACCAACCGGGCCATCCCCGCCGCCTCGCTCGACCCCCAGGTCGCCACGACCGAGCTGGAAGCGGCCAGGGCCATCCGGGGAACCGGCGAGCACGACCTGGCCGAGAAGGCCAGGGCCACCGACCGTGCTCGCGCGATGATCCGGGTCGCCGCCCACCGCGACAGGGCCTGATCGCGAGGACCGGGCCGATCGGCGATCGGCCCGGACCTCGATCGGGCTACATCGTCCGGTCGACGGCCTCGGCGACCCTTCGGCAGGTGCTCATGAGTTGGGCGAAGGCGGCCGGGGTGATGGTCTGCGAGCCGTCGCTCATGGCGTGCTCGGGGTCGTCGTGGACCTCGACGATCAGGCCGTCCGCGCCCGCCGCGATCGACGCCTTCGACATCGGGACGACCAGCTTGGCCTTGCCCGTCCCGTGCGAGGGGTCGACCACCACCGGCAGGTGGCTCTTGTCCTGGAGGTACGGGACGGTCGCCAGCGGGAGGGTGAACCGGGTGTGGTCCTCGTAGGTCCGGATGCCCCGCTCGCAGAGGATGACGTTCGGGTTGCCCCGGTCGAGGATGTACTCGGCGGCGAGGAGGAACTCGTCGATCGTCGCGCTCATCCCGCGCTTGAGGAGGGCCGGCTTGCCGGAGTCGCCGACGGCCTGGAGGAGCTGGTAGTTCTGCATGTTCCGGGCGCCGATCTGGAGGACGTCGGCGTACTCGGCGACCATCGGGACGTGCTCGGGGGCCATGACCTCGGTGACGATCGCCAGGCCGGTGGCGTCGCGGGCGGTCGCCAGCATCTTGAGCCCGTCTTCCTTGTGCCCCTGGAAGCTGTACGGGCTGGTCCTGGGCTTGAACGCTCCCCCTCGGAGGCCGGTGGCGCCCATCGATCTGAGGGTCTTCGCCAGCTTGACGATCTGGTCCTCGCTCTCGACCGAACAAGGCCCGGCGATGACGGCGACCTTGACCCCGCCGACCTCCAGCCCTCGGGCCTTGACGACCGTCCGCTCGGACGTCAACTCGGACGAGGCCCGCTTGTACGGGGCCAGGATCGGCATGACCTTGTCGACCCCCTCGCCGGGCTCCAGGACCTCGGCGAGCCCTTGCCGCTCGTCGCCGATGGCGGCGATCACGGTGCGCTGGGTGCCGACGAGCACCTGCGGCGACATCCCCAGGGACTTGATGTGGGCGACCATGTGGTCGACTTGCTCGGCCGTCGCCTCGGGCTTCATCACGACTATCACGGTGACCCGTCCTCCTCTAGTCCAGGATTCCAGCTCTGATATTTGAGATTTCAGATCTGAGATTCGCAATGCGGAAGGATGACAACGAAAAAACCCCGGGACCTTTCCAGGTCACGGGGCTTGATGGCTTGCTTCTGGGGTGTCTCGCGGGTCTCTAGACTCCGCACCCAGCCCGGTGACCGATCGTGGCGACGCTGGTAAACCACCAGAATCGACGAGCGTCGTCAAGCGGGCGATAGGCGAGGGTCAGGGGCAATTCCGAGCACTCCGAGAAAGAGAACCGTATCGATGAGGAAGAGACCAGGCCCGATGGATCGGGCCTGGCCCCGCGATCTTTTCAGATCCGCAGAAGATGCGGCTTGCCCGACGGGCAACCCGTCGGCTGCCGTTAGGCGAGCCGCCTCTGGTTGTCACTACACACGCGATCACCTCCTATTCAATGAGGGCCTTCCCGGTCTCGCGGGAGTCCAGCCTCGAGCAAGACGGGGCTTGATCCTGCCGTGCCACGTCCGCACGGCCCGCATCGGCCGGAGGTGAATCTCGGCCGACGACCTTACTATAGGCATCCGCCCACGCGTCTTCAACCCTCCCGCCGGACATTTTCCCGGAAATCAGCGCCCGATCGCCTCGACCTCGGCCAGCGAGACCCGGCACTCCTCGGCCAGCCGGGCGACCCGGTCGTCGTCCGACCGGCAGGCTTCGACCATCGCCCGGTAACACCAGAGCACTTGGTCCCGGCCGGCGTTGAAGGTCGACCAGACGGGCCGGCCGTCGAGGAGGTCGAGCCGGATGCTGAGCAGGTTGTGGAGCTTGTCGGCCAGGGTGACCGCCCGGACGTCGTCGGTCGCGCCGGCGAGCGCCGCGAGATGGTCACGCTTGCGGTCGATCCAGGGACGCCTGGCCCCGTCGGCGTCGAGCTTGACCTCGGAGCAGGCGTCGACGATCGCGGCGACCCGGTCGCCGAAGCCGTCACGGATCTGTTCCAGGGTGACGTCGGTGTCCTCGACGAGGTCATGGAGCAGGCCGGCGATCGCGACCTCCTCATCGAACCCCGCGCGGTCGAGGATCAGGGCCACCGCGAACGGGTGCTCGACGTAGGGGACGCCGCTCCCCTTCCGGGCCTGATCGCGGTGGCCGACCGCGGCGAGGCGGAGGGCCCGCTCGAAGTCCAGGCCGTCGTCCCGGGGGCGGTTCAAGCCTGGACCAGCTCCTCGGGGACCTCGGCGTTGTCAAACGTGTTCTGGACGTCCTCGTTCTCGTCGAGGAGGTCGCGGAGCCGGAGCATCCTCTTGCCGTTGTCGGCGTCGAGGCTGACGTAGTTGCCGGGCAGGTAGCTGGTGTCGGCCGACTCGACGGCGATCTTGTGTTCTTCGAGGGCCTTTCGGACCGACTCGAACGCCTTCGGGTCGCACGTCACCTCGAAATAGTCGTCGACCCGCTTCAGGTCGTCGGCCCCGGCTTCGAGGGCGACCTCCATGAGCTTGTCCTCGGCGACGTGCTTCGCCTCGATCAGGAACAGCCCCTTGTACTCGAAGAGGTAGCTGACGCAGCCGTTGGAGCCGAGGTTGCCGCCGCAGATCTCGAACGCCTTGCGGAGGTCGCCGGCGGTCCGGTTCCGGTTGTCGGTCAGGACCTCGCAGAGGACGGCCACGCCGCCGGGGCCGTAGCCCTCGTAGGTCACCTCCTCGAAGCTCTCGCCGGCCAGCTCGCCGGTGCCCTTCTTGATCGAGCGCTCAATGTTGTCCTTGGGGCAGCTATACGAGCGGGCCTTGTCGATGGCATAGCGGAGCGGCAGGTTCATGGCGGGGTCGCCCCCGCCGTTCTTGGCCGCGACGTAGATCTTCCGGCAGAGCTTGCTGAACAGCTTGCCTCGTTTGGCGTCGACGGCCCCTTTCCGGTGCGCGATGTTCGCCGAGTGGGAATGCCCTGCCATGATTCCATCCAACTCCGGGTCTGACGAGGGGGTCCTGGGGAGACGAGCCGGACGGCCCGGTCGCGCCGGAGGGGGCGTTCGCCTCGTCCTCCGATCGGGCCGGCCGTCCGCCGCCGCCGCCGAGCGATCGAATCGGGCCGGCGTCGATCAGGGGTTGTCGCCCGTCTTCGGCCTGGGCGACGGCACGAACTGCTGGAGCGACTGGAGCTTCTTCTGGATCTCGGCGAGCTTCTTGTCGGCCGGCTTGGCCTGCGAGGCCATCTTCACGGCGCGTTCCCAGGCGGCCCTGGCCTTGGCGTGCTCCTGGAGCTGGAAGTAGACGTCGCCGAGGTGGTCGGGGATCGTCGAGTCGGCCCGGGGGTCGCCCTGGGCCTTCTCCAGCGGCCCACGGGCCTCCTGAAACTTCCCGCGTTTGAAGAGGACCCAGCCGAGGCTGTCGAGGTACGCGTAGTTGTCCGGATCGCGCGAGACGGCCAGGCGGATCATCTCCTCGGCCTTCTCGAGGTTCTTCCCCTGGTCGGCATAGAGGTAGCCGAGGTCGTTGTTGATCCCGGGGTCGTCGGGGTTCTTGGCGAAGATCGTCTCCAGCTCGGCCTCGGCCCTGGCGAAGTCGTTCTGCTCGGCGTAGATGCTCGACAGGCTCGACCGGGCCTTCAGCACCAGCTCCTCGTTGTTCGGGAATCGTTCGAGAATCCCCTTGAGCTGGGCGATGGCCTCGTCGGTCTTCCGGGCTCGGGTCAAGGTCCAGCCGAGGACGAGATTCAGGTCGGGATTGTTGGGGTCCAGCTTGAGGCTGTCCCGGACCATGGCCACCGACTCGTCGGCCTTGCCGGCCTGGACGAGCAATTCGGCCAGGGGCAGGAGCACCCCGGGATCGTTCGGCTCGAGCTTGACCGCGGCCCGGGCCGTGGCGATCCCCTCGTCGACCTTGCCGGCCTTGAACTGGATGTCGGCGAGCGTGCCCAGGTTCCTCGCGTTCTTCTCGTCGGGGAACTTGTCGATCATCTCGTTCCAGGTCGCCTCGGCGTCGGCGAACTTGCCGAGGAGCTTGTTCGTGAGGATCAGTTCCTGATAGGTGACGTAAGGGTTCGGATCTCGCTTGAGCCACCAGCGGAGCAGCGCGGCCAGCTTCTCGTACCGTTTGCCCTCGATGGCGATGTTCCGGAGGATGCTGTAGCCTTCGGGCACGTCGAGCGCGGGCGGGCTGGCCGAGAGCATCTTCAGCCCGACGTCGATCGCGGTGTCGGTGTAATCCGGGTCGGCGGTCAGCATGTCGATCTGGGGCTTGACCGGGTCGAGCTGCTTGAGCCGGCCGGCGACCTTGGTGAGGAGCTGGAGCAGTTCCTCGGTCTTCTTCTCCTTGAGGAGCCTGGCGAAGATCTCGGCGAACTCCTTGGTGTCGCGCTGCTCGGCCAGGACCGCGTTGAAGATGGCCTGGGCCTTCTCGGGCTGGCCGGCGATGGTGAACCGCTCGGCCAGGGCGTACTGGAGCGGGAGGTTCTTGGGGTCGGCCGCGGCGTACTCTTCCAGCCGGGGGATGATCTCCTTCTCTCGCTTCAGCGTGGTCAAGATCCGGGCGAGCAGGTCATACGTCTCGCGCCCGCCCGGCTGTCGCTTGAGGAACCTGTCGAGATAGGTGAGCGCCTCTTCCCCCTTGCCGGCCTTCAGGTAGGTCTGCGAGAGGAAGAGGAGGAGCGAGACCTCGTCGGGGTCGTAGACCAGCCCTCGCTGGAACGCCTTGATGGCCAGGTCGGTCTTGCTGGCCTGGAGGAAGACCCGACCGAACCGGAGATAGGCCTGGGCCTCGGCATTCCCCAGGAACCGGCGCTGTTCGGCGGCGGAGAGCCGGTCGCTCCGCCGTTCGTCGAGCGCCTCGACGACCTTGGCGAAGCACTCGGCGGCCTGGTCGAACTGGAGGGAGCCCTCGTAGAGGGTGCCCAGCTCGAACTCGATGAAGAGGGCCCCGGCGGACTTCCTGTCGAGCTTGGGGTTCTTCAGGACGTCCTTGAGCAGGACCTCGGCGGCGGCGGGGTCGTCCTTGAAGTGCCTGACCAGGAGGTCGACGGTCTCGATGTCGTCCGGCTCGGACTGGAGGACCCGGCGGCCGAAGGTGACGCCGGCCTCCTCGCGCCCGAGCGCGAAGTTGATCTTGCTGAGCCGGCGGAGCACGGCCGGCGAGTCGGGGTCGTTGACGAGGGCCTTCTCCAGCGACTTGATCGCGTCGCCGAACTGGCGGCGCTCCTCCTGGGCCCGGGCGGTCGCGTAATAGCGGAGCGATTCGAGGCGATTCTGCTCCTCGACGGTCCTCGGGTGGGCGGGCACGAACGCCTTCGGCGGATCTTCGCCGGGGAGCGCGAAGTCGGCCGGCGAGAGCCTCGATCCCTGGTCGGCCGGGATCGGCTTGGGGGCCGGCTCCTGGGCTCGCGCGGAGGTCACGGCCAGCACCGAGGCCCCTCCGAGAGCCATCCTGATCACGAAGTGACGGAATGGACCGAGCATGATCGCATCTCCTCGGCCAGGCGTCGGGCTCCCCGGCCGGTCGGCCGCCCTCGCGCCTCCAGGTCAACGGGCGGGCGCCGATCCTCGGCGGCCCGAGCCCATCCGGTCCGGTTCTGGGTCGGAGAAGCGGCGCGGGCGGCGTGGCCCGGACGATCTCCCGACGATCACTCTATCACGACCCGATCGGGCCTGCCAAGGGCTTGCGACGGGCCCGAGAAGACCGCCGGGGCCGCCCGACTTTCGAAACCGCGAGACGTCCGACCCGCGAGCGGTCGGACGTCCCGATCAACCCATCCGATGCCGACGGCCGGGGCTTACTTGGCCGGGGGCAGGATGACGGTGTCGATGACGTGGATGACGCCGTTGGTGCAGGGGATGTCGGCCTTGATGACCCGGGCGTTGTTGACCATCACGGTCTTGCCCTCGACCTCGACCTTGATCGGCGAGCCCTCGACCGTCGGGGCGGTCTTGCCGTCGAGCTTGACGACGTCGGCGGCCATCGCCTTCGCGGGGATGACGTGGTAGGTCAGGATGGCGACGAGCTTGCCCTTGTTCTCGGGCTTGAGCAGGGACTCGACGGTGCCGGCGGGCAGCTTGGCGAACGCCTCGTCGGTCGGCGCCAGCACGGTGAACGGTCCGTCCCCCTTGAGGGTCTCGACCAGGCCGGCGGCCTTGACCGCGGCGACCAGCGTCTTGAACGAGCCGGCGGCGACCGCCGTGTCGACGATGTCCTTCTCGGCCGCGAAGGCCGGGGCGGCCAGGGCGAGGAACGCGAAGGCGGCGAAGAACTTGCGCATCGGAATGGCTCCCTGTCTTGTCAACTTGTGTCGATGTTCATCCTTTAACCATCTCCAGAAATGGAAATGGCCGTCCGTGCCTTGGCGTTGTAGGCGGGGACGGCCGTGCGTCTAGGATCTCGCGGGATTTTCTCGGATCACTCGGCCGACTTGGCCTTGCCGGGCTTTCCCTTGGCGGCCTTGGCGCCGGCGGCGGCCTCGGCCTTCTGGGCCTGGCCGGTCGGGCAGATCTTCCGGAGTTCGCACCGCGGGCAATCGGGCTCCCCCTCGACGCAGGTGTCGTGCGCCAGCGCCTCGATCAGGTCGCCGAACTCGGCGCCCCGGTTCTTGGGCACGGCGCGTTCGAGGATGCCCCGAAGGGCCGGGACCTCGGTCGACTCGTCGGCCACCCCCAGCCGCCGGAGCGCGCGGAGCGCCGGGGCGTCGACGGGGATGGCGTGGCCGGCCAGGGCAAGCCTCGTCACCGTGGCCAGGACGTAATCCGACGAGAAGGCGTCGTACTCCTCCAGCGCCTTGACCGACTCCTTCTGCGGCTTCTTGGCCAGGGGTTCGAGGTTGAAGCCGTACGTCTTCTCGAAGAGCTGGCGGAGGAACCGGCGGATCCGGAAGGCCCGGCCCTCGGCGTCGGACATCCCGGCGACGATGCCCTGGATCTCCTCCAGGCTGCTGACCCGGACCTCGTTCCAGTCGAAGAAGCCGTCCTTGAACCGGGCGAGCGCGGCGTCGGCCTGCTCGCGGGTCGCGTCCTCGTGGCAGATCCCGTAGACCACGGCCTCCAGGATCGTCAGCTTGTCGACGGACGGCTCGAGCTTGTGGCGCTTCTTGAGCAGCGTGTGGACTTCGGTGAGGAACTGGGTCTTGCTCGGTGTGGCCATATGCTTTCGGGGATTCGAGGGCGATGTTAAATCGATGGGTGTTCAGCCGATCCGGGTCGAGGAAGGGCTCCGGGCTCTCGCGGGCCGACGTCCCCGGATCGGGGGACGTCCGGCGGGTCGGTCGATCAATCTTCGGCGACGTCTCCCGGCCCCTCGGGCTCGGAATCCGATTCCGCGCCCACTTCCGCCCCCGGCTTGCGTTCGCCCGCGAGGGCTTCGTCGATCATCTTCGACATCTCGATGGATCGCTTGATCCCGACGTCGCGCTTGAATGTCACGTGGGGGGTGGTCCGGGTCTGGAGCCTGGCGGCGACCTTGGCCTGGAGGAATCCCGAGGCGCTCTGGAGCCCCTTCATCGCCAGGTTCTGCTCCGCCTCCGTCCCCATGATCGAGACGAAGACCGTCGCGTTCCGGAGGTCGCCGCTGACCTCGGACCGGAGCACGGTGACTCCGGTGACCCGGGGGTCGGAGACCTCGAACAGGATCGCGGAGGAGACGACCTCGCGGATCGCTTCGGCCACCCGCAGGCTTCGGTGGGACGGCATACTGGTGGGTCCTCGCGGGCTAACTAAGACGCCTCGAGTGGGACGGGTTTCCGGCCCTTCCCGGCTCAGATTTCGGTCAGTTCGAGGGCGAGGATCTCGGCCCTGGGGTGGGCCGTCAGGGCGTCGGCGACCCGGTCGAGGATCTCCCGGGCCTCCCGGCGGGTGGGGGCGACGACGGCGACTCCGATGACGCTCTCCGACGGGTGATTGGAACGGTCGACCTCGGCCACGGAGACGTTGAAATGGCGATGGATCTTCTCGATCATCGCCCGGACTGTCCGCCGCTTGGCCCGGGGCCCGTCGCCGATCCGGACTTCGAGCCGGAGCATCGCGAGATACATCGGCCCACCGTCCGCGAGAGGCGCCGCGGGGGGAATCACGACGGGGCCCGGTCGGGGGAGGATGCCCCCGACCGGGCCCCGATCGTCCGGTTTACAGCGTCAGACGGATGACGTCGATCCGGTAGGCTTCGATCACATCGTCGACCTTGATGTCGTCGAAGTTGGTAATCTTGATGCCGCACTCGAAGCCCTCGCGGACCTCCGTGGCGTCGTCCTTGAACCGCTTGAGGGCCTCGATGCCCCCCTTGTAGATCTCGCGACCCTCGCGGATCAGCCGGGCCTTGGCCGAGCGCTCGATCACCCCCTGGGTGACGAAGCAGCCGGCGACCACGCCGACCTTGGAGATCCGGAAGGTATCGCGGACCACGGCGCGGCCGAGGTGGACTTCCTTGTACTCGGGGACGAGCTGGTTCTCGACCGCCTTCTTGATCTCGTCGGTCACCTGGTAGATGATATCGTATCGGCGGATATCGATACCCTTCTCATCGGCCAGCGAGACCGCGCGGTCCTCGGGGGCGACGCGGAAGCCGATGACGATCGCCTGCGAGGCGTCGGCCAGCAGGATGTCGCTCTCGGAGATCCCGCCCACGCCCTTGAGGAGGATCCGGAGCGGGACCTCGTCGTTGGCCAGCTTGTCCAGCTCCTTGACGAGGGCCTCCAGCGACCCCTGGACGTCGGCCTTGAGGATCAAGTTGAGGTTCTTGATCTTCTGCTCGGCCATCTTGCTGTAGAGGTTCTCGAGCGTGATCGACTGCCGCTCGCCGAGGGCGACGCCGCGGGTCCGGAGCCGGCGGATGTCGACGATCTCGCGGGCCCGGGTGATGTCGTTGACGACGCCGAACTTCTCGCCGGCGGTCGGGACCTCGTCCAGGCCGGAGACCTCGACGGGCATCGAGGGGGGGGCCGACTGGATCGACCGGCCCTTGTCGTCGAAGAGCGCCCGGACCCGGCCGAAGCCGTCGCCGCAGACGATCACGTCGCCGACCTTGAGCGTGCCGTCCTGGACCAGGACGGTCGCCACCACGCCGCGCCCCTCGGAGATCGACGACTCCAGGCAGGTGCCCGTGGCCGGCCGGTCGGGGTTGGCGCGGAGGTCGCACTTCAGCTCGGCCACGACCGCGAGCATCTCCAGCAGCTCGGGGATGCCCTTGCCGGTGAGCGCCGAGGTCTTGACCACCGGCGTGTCGCCGCCGTACTCCTCGGGGGCGAGGTCCTGCTGCGAGAGTTCGCCGTAGATCTTGTTGAGGTTGACGTTGGGCAGGTCGATCTTGTTGAGCGCGATGACGATCGGCACGCCGGCGG
>JAJYDH010000184.1 GCA_021777685.1 Planctomycetota bacterium
TTCTCGGCGGAGGGCCTCCTCCCTCGAGACGTTGGCGTCGGTGTCGCCCGATCCTGGAGGCCGGGCGATGACCCGGGGCGGGCCCCCGGCGACCTCGGCCCGCCAGAGGACCCGGCTGAGGCTGGCCCCTTCGGACTTGAGGTAGGTCACGGCCTTGCCGTCGGGCGTGAACGCGAACGAGCCCGGCGCCACCGTCCCGGGCGCGGGGAGCTTCGCCACCGTCCCGGCGTCGATCCCCCTCCGGCCCCCCGCGATCAGGTCATCCGCCATCGTTGTCCCGGCCCCCAGGCTCTCGGCGAGGATCAATATCGCGACGATCCGATGAATCCGCATGGATGAAAGCCCCGTGGCGTTATGGCCGGCCGATCTCGAAGGCTTCGAAGCCGACCGGGATCTCGCGCCCTGACAACCCCCCCCGCCTTCGATCGGCGCAGGTGCGGCCTCTTCTGCCTCCCTCTCCCTCTGGGAGAGGGCCGGGGTGAGGGGCGTCGTCGGATGAGCGACGCCGATCGAGCCCCGAGCCGCAGGTCATCTCCGGTGCGACGCCCCTCACCCCCGGCCCCACTCCCAAGGGGAGAGGGGAGGAAGATCGGCCCGCGAGCCCGGGAATGGGCAGGGCGAAAAGCGTCGGGGCGTCAGGCTCGCCCCGGGAGGAACGCCAGACGGCCGCCACCCGCACCACCGCCTCGATCCCGAGGTCGTGGAGCGGCCGGGCGTCGGCGCCGTCGCCGGAATGGCCGACCCAGAGCGGGTGGGGTGTGATCTGGTCGATGATCCGTTCCTTCGGCGGGGTGCTCGGGCAGTCCCCGAAATCGTCGGGCAGATTCCGCCCGCTGTCAACCCCCGCGACGTTCCCCAGGAGGATTGCGAGGTCGGTTCGGGTCATCTTTCTGGTAGGGTGGGTGAGCGGGAGCGAAACCCACCAACGCTCGGCGTGGCCGTCTCCGGTGGGTTTCGCTACCGCTCACCCACCCTACAAGGCGGAGGCCATCGGATGACACCTCGAAACTGGCTGATCGGCATCCTGGCGGCCTGGGCGATCGGATTCGGATGCACCGAGGCCCGCGCCCATTTCCTGTTCGTCAAGATCGGCCCGATGGCCGAAGGCGGCCGATCGGCCGAGGTCTACTTCAGCGACAAGGCCGAGGCGGGCGATCCGAAGTTCGTCGCCAAGATCGCCTCGACGAAGCTCTGGCTCCAGACCCCAACCGGCGAGTATCGGCCCCTGACCGTCCGCCAGGGGGTCGACCGGCTCCGCGCCCACGTCCCGGCTTCGGGGCCGATCGTGGTCGTCGGCGAGTGCCGGTACGGCGTGATCGCCCGGCCTGGCGAGACCCCGTTCTTGCTCCGCCACTTCCCCAAGGCCGTCTCGTATTCCCCCAGGAACGACGCCGGGCGGGTCCACGAGCTGAACGACATGGAGCGGCTGAGGCGCCGAGAAGGGGCGTCGGTGGAGATCTCCGCCGAGTTCTTGCCGAGCCAGATCAACCTCGTCGCGCTCCGGGACGGCAAGCCCCTGCCAAAGGCGACCTTCCACGCCGTCGACGCCGACCTGAAGGAGACGGAGTTCGCCGCCGACGAGGAGGGCAAGGCGGCCTGGAAGCCGACCGCCTCGGGCACGTACACCGTCTACTTCCGGTCGGACCTCAAGACGCCCGGCCAAGTCGAAGGCCAGAAGTACGACGAGGTCCGCGAGTTCGCCACGCTCGCCCTCGACTGGCCGCTCACCTCCGAGGGGCCCGACGCCGAGGCGGTGTCGTTGTTCGAGGACGCCCTCGCCGCGAGGGCCCAGTGGAAGGACTTCCCGGGCTTCACGGCCGAGGTCAGCGGCCAGTTCGAAGGGCGGCCCTTCGCCGGATCGGTGACGGTCGACGACGCCGGCAACGCGCAGGCGAAGCTCGACGACGAGGCGGTGAAGTCGTGGGTCGAGCAGACGCTCGCCTCGGTCGCGATGCACCGGATCGCCCAGGAGCCCGGCGAGAAGCCGGCCCTCCGGTTCCTCGACGCCGACGAGTCCCACCCGCTCGGCCGGCTCCTCGCCTTCGAAGGCGGCCAGTTCGCGTCGAGCTACCGGGTCAAGGACCGGCAGATCACGACGGTCAACCGGGCGATGGGCCGGGCCAACATGACCATCATCACCCTCGACAACGAGAAGACGCCCGAGGGGCATTTCCTCCCGCTCGGCTACAGCGTCCAGTACTGGAGCGACGCGACCGGCGAGCTGACCCGGACCGAGTCGGTCCGCGACCGCTGGGCGAGGGTCGGCGCGTTCGACCTGCCCGCCTCGCACGTCGTGACCGTCTCGGCCGACGGCGGCTTGACGACCCGGGGCCTGGCGCTCTCCGGCCACAAGCTGACCCCGAGCAAGTGAGACCCATGCCCGCTCGAACCATCGCCGTCGGTGACGTCCACGGCTGCTCGAAGGCCCTCGATGCGATCATCGGGGCCATCGATCCGACCCCCGACGACGTGATCGTCATGCTCGGCGACTACGTCGACCGGGGGCCGGACAGCCGGGGGGTCCTCGACCGCCTCATCGCCCTGGAATCGCGGTGCAAGCTGGTCCCGATCCTGGGCAACCACGACCAGATGATGCTCGACGCCCTGAACGGCGAGGACCCCGACGACTGGCTCGCCTCCGGAGGGCGTCAGGCGCTCGAATCCTACGGGCCGGAGGCGAACCTAAAGGCCGTCCCCGGCTAGCACATCGCTTTCCTTGAACGGTGCCTCGACTACTTCGAGACCGAGGCCCACATCTTCACCCATGCCAACTATTATCCCGACGTCCCGATGGACGAGCAGCCGGCCTACATGCTCCGCTGGGAGTCGCTGAAGTCGTACCGGCCCGGCCCGCATGATTCGGGCAAGCGGGTGGTTGTCGGCCATTTCTCGCAGAAGACGGGAGAGATCCTCGACCTCGGCCACCTCGTCTGCATCGACACGTTCTGTTATGGGGGCGGCTGGCTCACCGCGCTGGAGGTCCACACCGGCCGGGTCTGGCAGGCCGACCGGGATGGCACGCTGAGACGGCAGCGACCTTGAAGGTTGCCGGTCCGCTCCCGATACTCTGGCCGTTGATGCTCGGATCGCGGAAGATCGAGGCCGGTCGGTCCGGATCACCCGGGGGGATTCTCATGAAGCGGCGACGGTCGATGAGTCGGCGGGTCGGGATGGTCGTCGGGGTCGCCCTGGGGCTGCTGGCGGGGTCGCCGGCATGGGCCCAGGGGAGCAAGGCCGTGGTCGCGGACAACCCGTACGCCAACAGCGACGGGCCGACCATCTACAAGGGCCAGACCTATTACCCGTACGGCAGCCTGAACGACTACGGAGGGTTCGGGGAGGGCATACCGCTCTTGCGTTTCAGTCGTCCCGGCCGGCGGCCAGGGATGGCCTCGGGGGGCGGGAATCGAGGGCCGGTCGCGGCCCCCGCCGCGACCCGGCCGATGCCGCCCTACCTGACCAACCTGACGTATGAACCGGGCGATGGCTGGCGGTATCCGCTCTACTACAATCCGGCGACCGCCGGGTACTTTTACTATCCGGTGGCCCGATGATACCCCGAGTCCTTGAAGGTCATCCGCCCGTGCCATCCCGGAAGACGGTATCGGGCGATTGATGCCACCAGTGGACGTGGTAATCCGGGTGAGTCCACCGCCTTGATCCGGGCCGATTCGCGATGGCCAGGACGTCCCTGGTCGGGATCGACCGGCAGTCATCGTGCGAACGGCCCACCTCCAGGCCCATCCGGAGGTCGAGCTTGCCGAGCCGGCCGGAGACGACCCCGGCCGGCGTGGTGACGTCGACCTCGTGCCAGTAATGTTCGCTGAACCGGCAATAGGAGGAATTCAGCCAGTCGGGCCCGTGGGTAATCGCCTGCTGATAGTATTCATCGAGCCGGCGGATGAGGGTCCGGGCGATCTCCGAGCGGTCGAGCGCCCGCCCGACGACCTGGCGGAGCGAGGTGGCCGAGTCGCGGACCTCCTCCGGGAAGTCGTCGGGGCCGAGGTTGACGTTCAGGCCGATCCCGAGGACGGTCCCCTGCCCCCGCTCGACGAGGATGCCGGCCAGCTTCCGGCGGTCGAGCCGGACGTCGTTGGGCCACTTGATCCGGGCGTCGAGCCCGAACTCGGCGACGACCTCCGCCACGGCCACGGCCCCGAGCGCGGTGAGCCAGCCGGGGTCGGCCATCGAGGCGTTCGGGAACAGCAGGACCGACATCAGGATCGACGACCCCGCCGGAGCCGACCAGACCCGCCCCCGGCTCCCCCGGCCTGACGATTGCTCCTCGGCCAGGACGACCAGCCCCTCGTTCGCGAGGCTCCCCGACGCCCGCGCCGCCAGGTCGTTCGTGCTCGCCACCCGGTTCCAGACCGCGACCCGACGGCCGATGACGCGGGTATTCAACTCCCACTCGATCTGATCCGGGCAGAGCCGGGGCGAGGGGCCCCGATAGGCGACCCCATGATAAGGGTGCCGTTCGAACCGGAAGCCGAACGCCTCCAGTTCGTCGAGGTCGGAGGGGTCGGCGTCGAGTCGATCGAGCGGGATGAAGCCGCCCGTCGTCCCCCCACCCCAACCCTCCCCTCTTGCGGGGGAGGGTTGGGGTGGGGGGGGCGTGGCATCACCAACGACCCGGAACCCATCCAGCCCGCTCGCCCGCCTCAGCCGATCCAGCAGCGCCATATTCAAGGCCCGATCGCCCGGTCGAAATCCAGCCCGATGTCCAGCGCCGGGGCCGAATGCGTCAATGCCCCGACGCTGATCCGATCGACCCCCGTCTCCGCCAGCGCCCGGACGGTCGCCAGCGTCACCCCGCCCGAAGCCTCCAGCAAGATCCCCGGCGCCCGTTCGTCCCGACGACGGACCGCCTCCGCCAGCTTCTCCGGGCCGAGGTTGTCCACCAAAATGATGTCCGGCCCGACCTCCAGAGCCCGGTCGAATTGTTCGAGGGTGTCGACCTCGACCTCGATGAACTTCGTCCCCTTCGGAGCCCCCTCGCGGGCCAGCTTCACAGCACGGCCGATCGGGTCGCCGGTGTGCTCGAGCCACGCCAGATGGTTATCCTTGATGAGCACGGCATCATACAACCCGAATCGGTGATTGATCCCGCCGCCACATCGGACGGCGTATTTCTCCAGCGCCCGCCAGCCGGGGGTGGTCTTGCGGGTGTCGAGGATGATGGCCTTCGTCCCGGCGACCTCGGCCGCGAAGCGCGCGGTCATCGTGGCCACCCCGCTGAGCCGTTGGAGGAAGTTCAGCGCGGTGCGTTCCATGGCCAGGAGCTTCCGCATCGATCCCTCGACCCGGACAATCTCCGATCCCGGATCCAGCCGGTCCCCGTCCCGGAGCGAGCGTCCCGGACCAACTGTGAGGCTATATTGCTGGCAGAGCATCCGGAGCAAGGGCTCCCCCGCCAATACCCCGGAGGCTCGCGCGACAAACCGGGCCGATCCCGAAGCTGTTTCCGGGATCGTCAGACGACTGGTAAGGTCATCCATTTCGGGCAGGAAATCTTCGGCGAGGGCAAGGTTGATGAGGTGGAGGGCGTTATAGTAAGCCTTTCGTTCATTTTCCAGGAAATCCATGATATTCTTGTCTAACCGATTTCCTTCTCCGACGATCGCAGCATCCATGAAAAATGCCCTTTCCGAAGCAAGTTCGCCGGTTGCCACGCGGTTCGGCACTCCGAACCCGTGCGCCTCGGCGGCGATCATCGGCACGGGTTCGGAGCGCCGAACCGCGTGGCAACCCGAGACTCGTCCGCGAACCGGGACGGGGTTCTCTTCCTGTTCCTGATCTCGACCGGTCATTGCGGCTTCGGCCTCGACCGCCCCCGCTTGCCCCCGCCGGCCCTGGCCTTCTCCTTCGCGCTGGTGGCCTGGGCCGAGGCGAGCGGCCGGGCCTTGCCGCCTCCCTGGGCGGACTTGATCTGCATGATCCGGTCGCGGAGGGCGGCGGCCCGCTCGAATTCGAGGTTCTCGGCGGCCGTGAGCATCTCGGCCTCCAACTCGTTGAGGTAGTCCTCGTTGGCGTCGGTGGCCTCGTCGCGGTTGACGGCCTTGCGGACCTCGGCCTTGGCCTGGATCTGCTCCTCGATGCCGCGTCGGATCGCCTTGTGGATCGTCTCGGGGGTGATGCCCTTCTCGGTGTTATACGCGAGCTGGAGGGCCCGGCGGCGGGTGGTCTCGTCGATGGCCCTCTGCATCGACTGGGTGACGGTGTCGGCGTAGAGGACGACCTCGGCGTTGACGTGCCGGGCGGCGCGGCCGATGGTCTGGATCAGCGAGGTCTCGCTCCGGAGGAACCCCTCCTTGTCGGCGTCGAGGATGCAGACCATCGAGACCTCGGGCAGGTCCAGACCCTCGCGGAGCAGGTTGACGCCGACCAGGGCGTCGAAGGCCCCCTCGCGAAGCTCCCGGAGGATCGTCACCCGCTCGAACGCGTCCAGCTCGGAGTGGAGCCATTTGCACCGGAGCCCCTGCTCCTTGAGGTAGCGGGTCAGGTCCTCGGCGAGCCGCTTGGTGAGGGTCGTGACCAGGACCCGCTCCCCCTTCTCGGCCCGCTTCTTGGCCTCGGCGAGCAGGGCGGGGACCTGGCCCCTCGCCGGCTCGACGCGGACGATCGGGTCGAGCAGGCCGGTGGGGCGGATGACCTGCTCGACGACCTCGCCGCCGGACATGGTCGCCTCGTAGTCGCCGGGCGTGGCCGAGACGTAGACCCGCTGGCCCAGCTTCTTCTCCCACTCGTCGAACCGCAAAGGGCGGTTGTCGAGGGCGCTGGGGAGCCGGAACCCGTGCTCGACCAGGGTGCTCTTGCGGCTGAAGTCGCCCGCGAACATCCCTCGGATCTGGCCCAGGCTGACGTGCGACTCGTCGATGAACAGCAGGCTGTCCTCGGGGAAGAAGTCCATCAGGGTGTTCGGGGTCTCGCCCGGCTTCCGGCCCGAGAGGTGCCGGCTGTAGTTCTCGATCCCCGAGCAATGGCCGACCTCCAGGAGCATCTCGACGTCGTACCGGGTCCGGGCGTCGAGCCGCTGGGCTTCGAGGAGCTTGCCCTGCTCCTTGAGCTGCTGGAGCCGCTCCTTCAGCTCGGCCTGGATCGCCTCGACGGCGCCCTGAATCCGGTCCTCGGGCAGGACGAAGTGCTTGGCGGGGTAGACCTCCATCTCGCTCTTCTTCTCGACGACGGCGCCCGAGGTCGGGTCGATGATGGCGAGGGTCTCGACCTCGTCGCCGAACAGCTCGATCCGGAAGCCGAACTCCTCGTAGGCCGGCCAGAGCTCGACCACGTCGCCCCGGACGCGGAACTTGCCCCGGGAGAAGTCGATGTCGTTCCGCTCATACTGGATGTCGACGAACCGGAGGAGCATCTCGTCGCGGTCGATGACCTGGCCGAGCTTGAGCGGGACCATCATCTTCCGGTAGTCGTCGGGCGAGCCAAGCCCGTAGATGCACGAGACGCTGGCGATGACGATCACGTCCTTGCGGCTGACCAGGGCGCTGGTGCAGGCCAGGCGAAGCCGCTCGATCTCCTCGTTGATCGAGGAGTCCTTCTCGATGTAGATGTCGCGCTGGGGGATGTAGGCTTCGGGCTGATAATAGTCGTAATAGCTGACGAAGTAGCGGACGGCGTTGTGGGGGAAGAACTCCTTGAACTCGCCGTAGAGCTGGGCCGCGAGCGTCTTGTTGTGCGACATCACCAGCGCCGGCTTGCCCGCCCGGGCGATGACGTTGGCCATCGTGAACGTCTTGCCCGAGCCGGTGACGCCGAGCAGGGTCTGATGCGGCTTCTTCTCGGCCAGCCCCTGGACGAGCTGGTCGATGGCCCGGGGCTGGTCGCCGGCCGGCTCGTAGGGGGACACCAACTGGAATTCGGGCATGGGCGACTGGCTCATCGGGGGGAAACCGGGCTCGGCTCGAACCGGAGGAACGGCCGGAGGGCGGCGACCCGGGCGGGGCCGATCCCCCGGACCCGGCGGTCGAAGTCGTCGATCGACCGGAACGGCGCCGCCTCTCGGGCCTCGACGATCGCCCCGGCCAGCACCGGCCCGATCATCGGCAGGGCCATCAGGACGGGCAGGGGAGCAATGTTCGGGTCGACCGAGAGCGTCGGGACCTCGACCTCGCCGGCGGGCCCGGCCCGCGAGGCCCACGCCAGCGCCGAGGCCAGCACGACCGCCAAGGCGATCAGGAGCCCCCGGGCCGGCCCTTGCCATCCCAGCGGCGAATGCTCGGGTCGGGGCGTCATGCCGGGGCTCCGGGACTGACCGAGGCGTCCGTCGATCCTCCTTTGAATGCACGTTCAGTATAAGCCGGATCGTCCCGAGACTCAAGGGGAGGGCCGATCGGGCTGACGAGCCCGGTGAAATGCGTTTACTTGCCCCTGGCGTGGGCCTGGAGCTGGTCATAGCCCATGCCCTGGAAGGCGCCCCTGGCGGCGGACCTGAGCCCCTCGCCGGTCCGGTCGGGCGTGGCGGGCGGATTCTGGCCGTCGGCCATGCTGTCGCGGAGGGACGTGAGGGCCGGGACGAGCTGCTGATAGATGGCGACCTGGCGAGGGGAGCCGGCCGGGCCGAAGCGGAGGTTGTAGGCGTTCATGAAGGCGACCAGGTCGCCGAGGGTCCTCGGCCGGCCGTCCTCCAACTCGCCGAGGATCTTCTTCATGCTCGGGTCGTTGAGCAGGCGGACCAGGCTGCCCAGGGTGGAGAAATAGCCGGTGGCGTCGGAGTAACCCGGGCTGACATCCATCGCGTTCTTGACGAACTTGTCGCGGAACCGGTCGATCGCGTCCGAGGCCGCCCTGGAGGCCTTCGCCGAGACGCTGCCACCCTTCTCCTCCTTCATCGCGGCCTCGATCGACGCCCTCAGGTTGTTCCGCTCGGCGACGTACCTGGAGTCCATCAAGGCGGGCGGGAGCGAGTCCTTGCCGGTCATCTGGTCGAGGCAGATGGTGATGGCCTCGGTGTCCCACTCGAAGGGGATCTCGCGGATCAGGTCCGGGCTGAGCGGGGCCCTGGCCCGGGCCGACTTCACCACGCCGGGGTCGAATTCGAGGATCTGGAGCAGGATGCTATTGAGCGTCGTGCCGTCCTCGACCTCGTCCCGGCTCGCCCGCCGCTCCCGGGCGGCCTGGTCGCGGGCGTCGTCCTTCCGCTGCTCCTCGCGGAGGGCCTTCTGGCGGGCGCGAAGGGCCTTGTTCCACTTCAGCATCGTGTCGAGGTTGATCGAGTCGGCCTGGGCCTTCTCGACCTGGTACACGCCCTGATCGCGGGCGAGGGTCCCCAGGCCGGCCATGAACCCCGCGTTGGGGTTGTTCGCGATGTTGAAGCCGCCCCAGCCGTAGCCGCCGTAGCCCCGGGGGTAGCCATACTGCGCGTCGGCCACCTGGGCGAAGACGACCAGGGCGAACGCCATGAGAAAGGACCGACGCATGCCGCGACTCCTCGGATCGATGGTGCCGGCTCGGGCCGATGCGGGGGCGAATCTCGGGGATTCCCCCGCCCGGGGGGCTCGCGCGATCTCGCGAGGCCCGCAGCCCAACATAATCCATCGGTCGGATCGGAGGAACCGGCACGTCCCGATTTCAGTAAGAGAGGACGATCGTCGCGTCAGAGGACCCCGGCGGTGATCTCGGCCAGCGCGTTCAGGAACGTGTCGATCTCGGCCTCCTGGGTGAACGGGCCGGGGCTGAGCCGGAGGGTCCCGTCGGGGAAGGTGCCGAGGGCCCTGTGGATGTACGGCGAGCAGTGCAGGCCGGGCCGGACGGCGATGTCGAAGCTGCCGTCGAGGATGCCGCCGATCTCCTGCGGCGAGATCCCCTCGGGGACGACCAGCGAGAGGGCGCCGACGTGGGTCTCGGGCTCCCATCGGCCGGCGACCGTCCAGCCCTCGGCGGCTTCGGCCCAGTCGACGACCTTTTGAAGCAAATCGACCTCGTGCTTCCGGCCGACGTCCACCCCCCGCTCGGCGACCCAGGCGATCCCGGCGGCCAGGCCGGCGACGCCCAGGACGTTGGGCGTGCCGCCTTCGAGGAAGTAGGGGAGCTGGGCCGGCTGGGTCTCGCTCGACGAGTCGCCGCCTGTCCCGCCCTCGCGCCAGGCTTCGGGCTTCGCCCGGGGGCCCACGTAGAGGGCCCCGGTGCCGGTCGGCCCGTAGAGGGCCTTGTGGCCGGGGAAGGCGAGCATGTCGATCGGCGTCGCCTTCAGGTCGATCGGGACCACGCCGGCCGACTGGGCGGCGTCGACCAGAAACAGGGCGCCGGCCTCGCGGACGATCCGCGCGATCGCCTCGATCGGCTGGACCGTGCCGAGGACGTTCGAGGCGTGCGTCAGCGCCACCAGCGAGGTCTTCGGGGTCAGCGCCGCCCGGACGTCCTCGGGGTCGAGATACCCCTGGTTTGACGCCAGGCGGGTCAGGGTGATGACGCCGTCCTTCTCCAGCTTCCGGAGCGGCCGGCTGACCGAGTTGTGCTCCAGGTCGGAGGTGATGACGTGGTCGCCCGCCTTGACCGTCCCCTTGATGGCGAGGTTCAGGCCGTCGGTGCAGTTATGGGTGAAGATCCACCGTTCGACCGCCTCGCCCCGGAAGAACTGGTTGAGCGAGTGCCGGCACTCGTCCAGCGTCCGCTCGGCCGCCATCGCCATCCGGTGCCCCGCCCGGCCGGGGTTCGCCAGGCTGGTCCGGGCGAACCTGTCGAGGGCCTGATAGACGGGCTCGGGCTTGGGGAAGCTGGTGGCGGCGTTGTCGAGGTAGATCATCGGTCCTTCCTGATGGGGCTCATGCCGGGGACGATTTCGGATCTCAGATCTGAGATTTCAAATCTGAGATTTCAAATCTGAAATCTCGGATTTCGGATCAAGGGAGCGGGCCCTCTGCATCGTCTCCTCCCGGATGGGACGACCCATCTCCGGATTGGACGCGCCGAAGCTCTTCGAGGAAGGCCTCGCGGCGACGGA
>JAJYDH010000185.1 GCA_021777685.1 Planctomycetota bacterium
CGTTGCCGAGCCGTTCCGCCAGCCCGGTGCCTTGGCCAGTTGGCCCGGCGTGGGTCGCCTGATGGGCGTTCTCTCCAGGCGGCCACGAGTGGAGTGGCTGTTTGGACTCATTTTGGTAGGGTGAAGGTGGTCCTGGTCGGGAGGGTCGTGGCGTGGTGGAACCGGGAAATCGCGGGGGTGGTGGGCCGAAACGCCCGCGCGGAGGGCCGCGGTCGGGTTCCGCGCGTCCTGGGGGGGCGGCCCGTGGGCCGATCGGACTGGCGGAGTTCCGGCGGGGGCTTTACGAGCTCGTTCATCCTATGTGCGTCTGGGAAGTCGAGCTCGATTATCACGAGGGGATGGAGCTCTGGAAGGCCGGCGACCCCGAATCGGCCCGGGACGGGCTTCGGTACGCGCTTTCGGGCTGTCGAGACAATCTCTGGGTGCATGTCGCCCTGGGGCGGATCGCGCTCGAGGAATTTCACGATCCCTCATTGGCGGAGGGGCATTTTGGTTATGCCTATGAGCTCGGTTCGCGGGCGATTCCGCCGGGGTTTCGTGGCCGATTGCCCCGCGACCGGCCGGCCAATCAGCCGTTCTTCGAGGCGCTCGACGGGCTCGCGAAGAGCCTGGCGGGTCTGGGGCGCGAGCGCGAGGCGGGGCGGCTGCGTGATCAGGCCGCCCGGCTCAGCGGTGATCGACCCGCAGGGCCGGGGCGGCCAGCGCCAGAACGTGCCTGAAATCCCGGTTTTCGGCACTTCCGTCGCCGTTCTTCAGACTTTTTCGACTTGAGGAATTTTTCGGTCTTGCGACGTTTCGCCGATCGGGATAGAACCACCCCCGGTCATGGGGCCTGAAAGCCGTGGAAACGGCGGGGTTTTCCGCATCGGCCGAGCGACCAAGTGATGGCCTGGCAGGGATGTGGAGATCGACGTCGCCGCGGATTCTTGGCTCATGAATATTCGACCATTCGGGGAGGGCGTGGAGGTCCTCGCCCCCGCGAAGCTGAACTTGTTCCTCGAAGTGCATGGTCGTCGATCCGACGGCTACCACGAGATTGAGACGCTCATGGTCGCCGTGGATTTATACGACCGCCTGACTTTCGAGAACGACCCCTCGGGCGAGATCGCCCTGAGGTGCGACGATCCGCCCTTGGCGGTCGGCGACATGAATCTGGTCGTGCAAGCGGCCAAGCGTCTGAGAGCGGAGGCCGGCGGCCTCCATGGGGCTCGAATCGTGCTGGAAAAGAAGATCCCGACCGAGGCTGGGCTCGGCGGTGGCTCAAGTGACGCGGCGGCGACCCTGGTCGCGCTTGATCGGCTCTGGAATCTCGGACTGCCCTCGCGGCGGCTGGATGAGCTGGCGGGCGAGATCGGCGGCGATGTCGCGTTCTTTCGTCACGGCCCGGCGGCGGTCTGTCGGGGTCGGGGCGAGCGGGTCGAGCCTGTCTCGATTCCCAGTCCTCTTCATTTCGTCCTGGTCCGCCCTCCCTTTGGTCTGGGCACGGCCCTGGTTTACCGCCAGGTCGTCGTTCCCGACCGTCCGCGCCCCCTGGGCGCGATTCTGGGGGCTTTGGGCAAGGGGGATGTCGAGCAGCTCGGCTTGGGGCTCTTTAATCGCTTGCAGGCGGCGGCTGAGTCGCTGCGTCCCGAGCTTGCTCGGGTTCGCGACGTCTTGACCGGCCTGGGCCCGCTTTTAGGCGGCGCCTTGCTCAGTGGCAGCGGATCAACCCTTTTTGGGTTGGGACGCGATCAACAGGCGGCACGCCACGCCGCGAACATCCTCGAATCGCTCGGACTAGGATGGGTCCGGGTCGTAACCTCTTGCTCCAAAGCAGAGAACGCCTCGTAAAGGAGTACCGACCGTGGAGATCACAGAAGTTCGCATCAAGCTCATGGAAGACGACTCGGGCAGCAACGAACGGTTGCAGGCCTTTTGCAGCATCACCTTCGACGACATGTTCGTCATCCGCGACCTCAAGATCATCGAGGGCGCCAAGGGCTTCTTCGTCGCCATGCCCTCGCGCAAGCTGACGGACCGCTGTCCGCACTGTGGGACCAAGAATCATCTCCGCTCTCGGTTCTGCAACCAGTGCGGCGGCCGCCTGGACGAGAACCGCGCTCTCCGCGACGCCGACGGCCGGGCCAAGCTGTACGCCGACATCGCCCACCCGATCAACTCGATGTGCCGGGAGAAGATCCAGAGCGCCGTGCTCGCCTCCTACGCCGACGAGCTGGAGCGGTCGAAGCTGCCGGGCTACGTCTCCCGGTACGACGACCTCGACGGCGGCGAGTTCGACGTCCCGTTCGGCGCCCCGGTCCCCGAGCCGGCCGCCGCCGGCTCCGAGCCGCCGCTCCGCCGGGGCCCGCTCCGCGGCCACACCCAGCACAGCCGGGCCGGGATGCGCGGCCCGCACGTCTCCCCCCGCAAGGAGAGCCCCGCCGAGGGCGTGGCGTCCGACCACCGCGAGACCTCGCAGGGCTTCGGGAACGGCATCTGAGCCTGATCCCGACCCCGACCGATCCAAGACGACCGCGACGCCGAACTCTCCGGCGTCGCGGTCGTCCGCCCTTTCGAAGAGGTTTGCTCGTCATTCGTCGCCAGACGACCCCGTCGCACGGCCGGCCGAGGCCGGGACCGCCGAGCCAGACCGACCTCTTCGCGGATCTCTGCCGGCATTGCCGGGCGGGCCTTGCGGCGTCATGATGCGGATTCGAGGAAGCCGGCCGGTCGCGACCCCGCGGCCGGGCCCATCCCGATGCCCGAGCTTGACCGGGGCCGAGCCGCCCCGAGAGGTCCGCGATGAGCACGATGACAGAAGCCCTGGCGGTCAACCCGACCGTCGACGCGATCCGCCGGTTCAACGAGGGGCGGAAGCCCGAGCTGGTCCGGCTCAAATACCGGAGGATGGACGCGAACCTCTTCGCCTTCTTCCGGGGCACCGACCACCTCTTCGCGGCGGCCTGGCCGGGCCTGGCGCCGGTCGACCCGGGGCCTTCGATCCTGATCTCCGGCGACCTCCACCTGGAGAACTTCGGGGCTTATCGGGCCGAGGACGGCGACTTTCTCTTCGACATCAACGACTTCGACGAGGCGCTGGTCGGCCCCTGCTCGCTCGACCTGATCCGGTGCTCGACCAGCATCCTCCTGGCGGCGCAGGTCTGGGGGCTCTCGCCGATCCAGGCGATGCGGATGGTCCTCGGCTACCTCGACCGCTACCGGAGGACCATCGTCGAGGAGGTCAATGGCTGCCACATCGACCGGGTCTCACTGGCCGACGAGTTCGGCCCGATCGAGGATCTGCTCGGCGACTGCTCCCTGGGGACCCAGGCCAGGCTCCTCGACCACGTTACCCGGCTCGACAAATCTGGGGCCCGGTCGATCCGGCGCTCCGACGGCAAGCTTCCCCCGATCGGCAAGAGCAAGGCCGCGGCGGTCGTGGAGGCCGTCGAAGGGTACGGCCGGTCGATCGGCCAGGAGGATGCGTACAAGGTCGTGGACGTCTCGGCCCGGATCGCCGGGATCGGCAGCCTGGGCATGCCCCGTTACATCGCTTTGGTGGAAGGGGACGGCTCGCCCGACGGGAACCGGCTCCTGGACATCAAGGCGACCGGGCCGTCTTCCCTGATCGGATGCACCCGGGCCGAGCAGCCGGCGGACTGGACCGACGACGCCCGGCGGGTGGTCGACGCCCAGCGGCAGCTCCAGGCGAAGCCGACGGCCGTGCTGGACGTGGTCCGGGTCGGAGCCGACGATTTCCGACTCCGCGAGATGATCCCCGAGGAGAACCGGGCGAGCCTCGACCGGCTCAGGCGCAAGCCGTCCAAGCTCCGCCACGCCGTCGAGATCGCCGGCCGGGTCACGGCCTGGTCGCAGATCCGGGGCGCGCGGGTCGAAGGCGAGGACCGCTCCGGGGACCTCGCCCGCTGGGCCTCGTCCCCCGCGCTCGACGCGGTCCTGGCCGCGGCCGTCCGCTTCGCCGAGCGGACCCGCGAGGACTTCAAGGCGTTCCGCAAGGCGAAGCTCGACCAGGAAATCTGACCGGCTATCCGGAGACGGGGACCGGTCGAAGGGCCCTTCCCTCGTTTCACGGCAGCGGCACGTCCTTGAACTCGAACTCCAGCGGGATCGGCACGACCTTGGCCGGGGTCTCGTAGACGAGCATGTGGTCCTTGGGCTTGCCGGGGGCGTCGACGAACATGTATTCGAAGCTGATCTTCCCCTCGTCCGAGCCCGTGTTGTTGTAGCCGCCGTTGTGCTCGAACCGCGACCCGTCGCGCTGCTGGAGCCAGATCCGGTTGTTGAACAGCCCCTGGCGATAGCTCTCGAACGCCGGACCGTCCTGCGGGAAGGCGACCATCAGCGAGACCTTCCACGTCTGCTCGTCGACCTCGGCGGATTCGAGCGTCACGCTGATGTCCCCCTGCTTCCGGACGACGTTGGTCGCGGCGAGGTTGGGGAACTTGAACGACTTCATCCCCGACGGGACCGTCATCGTCCCCTTGAGCTTGAGCGACGAGAGCACCCTGGCCGACCGCTCGGGGGCGTTGAGGTTGAGGTTCACCTCCGCCGCGCAGTTGCCGGCCTTCAGGCCGGTCTCGTTCGCCTCGGCGGGGACCTGGGGCGCGACCGGCTTGCCCTGGTCGTCGACGATCTTGAGGTCTTCATTCTTGATCGACAGGAGCATCGGCCGGAGCCGGGGCTCCCACATCACGTCGAACGTGGCCGTGGCCGTGCCCGCGGCGGTGGTGAAGTCCCTGACCGTGGCGAACTGCTTGAACTGGATTCGGAACGGCCCGGAATAGACCACCAGCGGCTTCGCCATCGCCGGCGCCCCGGCGGCGGGCTGCATCCCGCCCGCCACGATCCCGAGCGAGCCGTCGTTGGTGTACGGCGTGAACGCGATGCCCGCCTTCTCGGCGATCAGGTCGAACGCCTCGAAGAAGGGTTTGTCGTCGATGTCGAGTTCCAGCGCCGGGTTGGTCGCCTCGGCGCCGTTGGCCTCGCGGAGGTCGGTGATGTCGTTGCCCGACTGTTTCTGGAGGTCCTTGACGACCTCGGAGAGCCGGATGCCCTTCCCCTTGATCGTGACCTTCGACGCGCCGAGATTGGTCTGCTCTTCCTTCTCACGGAGCGCCGTCTTGACCCGCTCGACCCGCTCGGCCAGGTCTTTCTTCTTCGGGTCGACGGAGTCCGGCAGGAGCGGCAAGATCCGCGTGCCCAGGTCGACCAGAGATTTTTCCGCCGCCGCCCGGCTCTCGACCTTGGACGACTCCAGCCGCTCAACGAGTTGAGCGACCCGGTCCTTGAGGGCCGACTCCGAGACCTGCTGGGCCTTCGCCCGTGCCCCGATGAACATGATGGCCCCCATGAGCTGAGCACCGATGAACACTCGCCAGATCCCGGTTCTCACGGCAATGCTCCCGATCCGAGGAAGGGTGAAAATGTCCGCTGGGGCCAATTCATGGCTTGAGGTCGTCGATCAGGTCGATGTGCTGGATCGGCCGCCCGCTCCTCTCCGAGACGAGGGCCGCAATCGCCTCCTCGCGCTTCTCGTCCCGCCGGTCGATGATCTCATCGGTGTTCCAGATCCAGCCATCGTCGAAACGGATGACTTGATGCGATCGCGAGACCATGTTGCCGTTCGGGGCCCTGAACCTGTTGACGCGGGCGACGGCTGTCACCCTGCCGTAAGGATAGGAGTAGGCGTTCCAGGACCACGGACGCTTCACTTCGATGCGATCGTCCCGGAAAACGATCCAGGTGAATAGTCCGGCCGCGACCGCCAGCCCGGAGGCACAAACAACCAGGAAGGAGAGGACACGGAAGGCTTTCCACCCGTCGAAGCCGGCCTGAAGGTCGCACCACAGTGTGTACTCTTCATATCGCCGTTCGCCGAGCATGGCTTTCATCAGGTAATGTGTCGGCACGGCCGAGGAAATGATGCCAAGGAACATCGAGGGTAGAGCCCAGAAGATCGGGCCGGGAACGAGGACAAGACGGCTCGGTTCATGACTCCCTGCCGCGATGCGGCCGACGAAACAGAACAGGCAGAACCAGGCGAGGCCGGTTGCGGCAATGAAAACAAAGAAGAAAGGAAGGATGATTATCTGCCACTTCGCATATCGCTTCCCTAGGGCGGCGATCTCTTCCGCCGAGGTCGAGGAGAGATCTTTCGTGGGGTAGATCTTCTGAAAAAGCCCGAATGCGAGTCTGACGCCCGAAGCCACCATTTCACCCCTCCCGGCCGAGCGGCCTCGGTTCACCCCACCAGCCACCGCCCGTCTTCCATCACCACCCGACCGTCCGCCGTGACCCGACCGCCCTTGCGAAGGTCGAGGATGAGGTCCCAGTGGAGCGCCGACCTGTTGACGCCGCCGGTCTCGGGATAGCTGTTGCCGAGGGCCAGGTGGACGGTGCCGCCGATCTTCTCGTCGTAGAGGATGCTGCCGGTGAAGCGGTCGATCCCGGCGTTCAGGCCGATCCCCAATTCGCCGAGATACCTGGCCCCGGGGTCGAGGTCGAGCATCGACAGGAGATAGTCTTCCCCCTCGTCCGCGCTCGCCGAGACGACCTTCCCCCCGGCGAATTCCAGGGCGATGCCGACCAATTCTCGCCCGCCCCGGCAGACCGGGAAGCTGCACCGGAGCTTCCCCCGGGCGCTGGTCTCGACCGGGCCGGTGAATATCTCGCCCGAGGGCATGTTCCGCCGGCCGTCGGAGTTGATCCAGGTCCGGCCGGCGACGGAGAGCGTCAGGTCGGTGCCGTCCCCCTCGATCCGGACTTCCGAGACCTTCGCCATGACCTCGACCAGCCCCGCCTGGCGGAGCCCCAAAGCCTGCCAGGCCGCGACCGGGTCGTCGCGGTCGAGGAACATGGCCGAGGCGACGTAAGCTTCGTAATCAGACGTCGCCATCTTCGCGTCCGCGGCGTAAGCGGACGTCGGGTACTGGGTCAGGACCCATCGTTTCTTGCTCGCCAGCTCGCGGAGCGGGGCCCGGGACCGGTCGACGATCGCCTGCCGCTTCGGGTCGACCCCGCGCATCGATCGTGTGTCCGTCTCGGCCGAGATCCGGATGCGGCCGTCGGCGACCTCCGCCTCGCGGATTGAGACCGGCGAGAGGTGCGAGAGCTGCGCCTCGTTCGCGTGCTCGACGAAGAACTCGGCCAGCCCCGGCAGCTCGACCCGGACGATCGGATGGGCGCCCCGCAGGACGACCTCGCGGAAGCAGGCCTCGACCAGCGGCCGGGCTTCCACCTCCGAGGCGATCAGGATCGTCTCCCCGGGCTCGACCCGCAGGCAGTAGTCGACCAGGAGCGTCGCCCAGCGGGCCACCAGGTCTTCGGTCATCGGTCGGAAGCCCTCGCCCGTTCGTGGAGTCCGTAGGAATTCAAGGTACTCGAACCGGGAGCGGTCCGCAATCGATGGCCGCTTCGTTGGCGCGAACCGCATTGACCGTCGTTCGCGGGCTTTGAGACAATCCAGCTTGCGCGGAGCATGAGGCCTGCGTGTGTCGTTCGTAGGAGGATCATCCGATGTTGACCGAGCAGGCCGCGCGGCCGGATCTCGCGGATTGGCGACGGAAGGTCGAGGATCTTTATGAGAAGATCCGAGCGTGGACCTCGGAGATGGAGCCGAGGCCGACGTTCGCGACCGAGCCGATCTCGATCATCGAGCGGTGGAGCGGCGAATACCAGTTGCCGCAATTGTTGATCCGGCAGGGCGAGGATGAGATGACCGTCCGGCCCGTGGCCAGGGCCGTGGTCGGGGCCGAGGGCCGAGTCGACCTCGAAGGACTGGACGGGCCATTCGTCCTCGTCCTGCACGAATCCGAGCCGGAGCCGCCGTTCCGAACTCCGAAAGGCGTGGTGATCCCCGCTCGGAGGACGACCAGAGGCTGGTTCTGGGCCGAGGATCGGGCACCTTGGGGCTTGATCCCGCTCGATGGGCCGCTGTTCCGCGAACTGGCCGAGTCCTGCCTCCGATGACCAATCCCTTGATGTCGATCATGGGCTGGTATGCCGTCGCTCTCGACAGCATGAGGATCACGGAACGGGTCATCAACAAGGACATGCGCGCCGCCATCACGAACCGCCATGTCTTTCGCCGTCACGAATCGAAGGAAATCTCGCTGGCGAGCATCAAAGGGGCCGAGCGGGAACTCGCCGACCTCGTCGTCCTCAGCCTCGTCGCCACATTCGAGCGGACCCTCCGCGATCATGTCATGGAGAGGCCCGGGCGAATCATCGTGAGCGACGATCCTGTCGACGCCGCGATCCACGAGGCAATCCTGAACGACATCGAATACTGGCGGATCGCGGATCGCCTGATCGGAATCTTCGAGAAGCGAATCGGCTCGGATTTGCGGGGCCAGGTCCGGCAGATCATCGGCTATCGAAACTGGGTGGCACATGGACGTGCCACGGCGATCCCGCCCGATGGAAACGTGGCTCCCCAGTTCGCTTTCGAGCAGCTCACCGGCTTTCTCGAACGGACAGGCATCATCGATCCTGCATGATTGCCGCGATGGTGCCTGATCGGGGCCGCCCGCCCGCTTGACGGGCGTGGATCGACCGCCGAGAATCGAATAATGGCCCCGCCCCTCTCGCGGCCCCGACACTCACCGGAAGACGCCCGCCCCCGACACCGGTTTAAGGATGGAACCCGCATGGCAATCCGCTCTTCCTCGACCCGCCCAGCAATCACGGTATCGGGCCTCGGCCTCATCGCCGCATTCGCCTGGGGCGACGTCACTTACGTCAGCCCGAGCCAGGCCCGCCTGAGGCAGGACGTGGCCTTCCTGGCGGATGATGCTCAGGAGGGCCGCGCCCCGGGGACGAAGGGGATCGAGGCGTCGGCCGACTACATCGCCGCCGCGTTCAAGGAGGCCGGGCTCAAGCCCGCGCCCGGCGCCGACGGGTACTTCCAGCCGTTCACGATCCGGGGGAACGCCGAGCTGGCCGAGCCCGCCACGATCACCTTCAAGGGGCCGGGCGACGAGTCCATCAAGCCGGAAAAGGGCACGTTCCAGCCCCTCGCGATCGGCAGCGGCGGCGTCCTGGACGGCCTGCCGATCGTCTTCGCCGGCTACGGGATCTCGGCGAAGGACGAGTCCAAGCACCTGGACTATGACGACTACGCGGGCGTCGACGTCCGCGGCAAGGCGGTGCTCCTGATCCGCCGCGAGCCGCAGATGGACGACGAGAAGAGCCCCTTCGGCGGCAAGCAGACCACGCCCTACGCCACATTCACCCACAAGGCCACCAACGCCTTCCAGCACGGCGCGGCGGCCGTCCTCCTCGTCAACGACCTGGCCGGGATCAAGGATAAGGATGACTCGCTCCTCCGCTTCGGCGCGGCGGGGATGGACGAGAACTCGCCGATCCCGTTCCTGATGCTCACCCGGGCCGAGGCCGATAAGCTCCTCGCCGCCTCGGGCCAACCGAAGCTGGAGACGCTCGAAAAGGAGATCGACTCCGACCTCAAGCCTCGCTCCCGACCGCTGGAAAACTGGAAACTTTCCGGCTCGGTCAAGATCGAGCGGAAGGGGGTCGCCGCGAAGAACGTCGTGGGCGTGCTCGAAGGGGCCGGGCCGACCGCCGACGAGACCATCGTCGTCGGCGCCCACTATGACCACCTGGGACACGGCGGCCTGACTTCGGGCTCGCTGGCGCTCCTCTCGCGAGACATCCACAACGGGGCCGACGACAACGCCTCGGGCACCGCCCTGGTGATGGAGCTGGCCCGACGACTGGGACGCCGGGCCGACCCCCTGCCCCGCCGGGTCGTCTTCATGGCGTTCTCGGGCGAGGAGAAGGGCCTGCTCGGCTCGCGGCACTACGTCGAGCACCCGCTGATCCCGCTCGACAAGACGGTGATGATGATCAACTTCGACATGGTCGGCCGGCTCAACGAGAAGAGCGAGCTGACCATCGTCGGCACCGGGAGCACGCCCGGGATCGAGGAGATCGTCGACGCCCTGGGCTCGGCGGCCGGCTTCAAGGTCAAGAAGGTCAAGGGGATGTCCGACGGCTTCGGCGGCTCCGACCACGAGTCGTTCTACCTCAAGGGCGTGCCCGTCCTCTTCCCGTTCACCGGCCTCCACGCCGACTACCACCGGCCGAGCGACGACACCGACCGGATCAACTTCGCCGGGATGGCCCGGATCGCCGACCTCGGTGAGGTCCTCCTGCTCGACGTCGCCCGCCGCCCGACCCGGCCCGTCTTCACCAAGGCCGCCGAGGCCCCCAGGAATCCCCACGGCGGCGACGCCGACCCCGGCCGGGTCGGCGCGGGCGCCTACCTCGGCACCGTGCCCGACTACGGCGCCGAGGACAAGGGCGTGAAGCTCTCGGCCGTCCGCGAGGGGAGCCCCGCCGAGAAGGGCGGCCTCAAGGGGGGCGACGTCATCGTCGGCTACGCCGGCAAGCCGATCGCCACCATCTACGACTATACCGACTCCCTCGGCCGCTCCAAGCCGGGCGACAAGGTCGACATCGTGGTCAAGCGCGACGGCAAGGACGTGACCCTCTCCGTCACCCTGGGCAGCCGCCCCGGCCATTGAGACGAGGCCAACCGGCTTCGATCTGGCAAGACGCGACCTCCCGGGCATCCGACCCCGGGAGGTCCTTTTTTCGATCCCGAGAAATAGTGTGTTAAGCGATCCACCCCGCTCGCGATACTGTCCTGGTTCGGCGACCCGCCTCGGGGCCGAAGCGACCACGATCCGGGACGATGGCGACATGAGAAGCGGGGCGAGATTGGGTTCCTGTTGGAGTCTTCCTCGGAGGACATCCCCGGCCGGTTGGGTTTGCATTTTCGCGGTGCCATTCCTGGCCAACGGGTTCGTCTTCCGATCGCGACCCGTCCGCCGATTGGTTTCCTCCTGGAAATTCTCCGGTAGGGTGGGTCGAGCCTCGGGCGAGCCCCACCGTCCGAATTCGTGGTGGGGCACG
>JAJYDH010000186.1 GCA_021777685.1 Planctomycetota bacterium
CCGCCGACGGGTCGAGGATCGACCCCGAGTCGGACGTCCTCCTCGGCCTCTCGCTCCAGATCGGCTCGCTCTGCAACGACGCCCTGATCGACCGTTCGGACGGCCGCGAGACGGTCCTCGGCGACCCGACCGAGGCGGCCCTCAACGTCGCGGCCGAGAAGGCGGGCTTCTCGATCCCCCAGCTGCACCGAGACTTCCCGAGGCTCCAAGAGGTGCCGTTCGACAGCCACACCAAGCGGATGATCACCGTGCACCGCCAAGCGGACGGGACGGCCGTCGCGTTCGTGAAGGGCTCCCCGGGGACCCTCCTCGACCTCAGCACGCGGCGCCTGAGCCGATCGGGACCTGAGCCGCTCACGGTCGACGACCGGGAACGACTCGCGAGCAGGAACGCCGAGCTGGCCGCGGCCGCCCTGCGCGTGCTCGCTCTCGCCTACCGCGAGCTCCCCGCGGATTACAGCCGCGAGGACCTGGACCGCGACCTTGTCTTCGTCGGGCTCGTCGGCATGCTCGACCCGCTCCGGGACGGAGTCAGGGACGCCGTCGCCTTGTGCCGCCAGGCCGGCATCCGCACGGTCATGATCACGGGCGACCAGCCCCCCACGGCCGCCGAGATCGGCCGGCAACTCGGCCTGGACCGCGGCGTGCATGGGGAGCCGCTCGCGACCGTCCACGCCCGAGAGCTCGACTCTCTCGACGCGGAGGGGGTCGGCCGGCTCGCCTCCGCGACCGGCGTCTTCGCCCGCGTCTCGCCGAAGCACAAACTGCTCCTCGTCGAGGCCCTCCAGCGGCGCGGCGAGGTCGTCGCCATGACCGGCGACGGCGTCAACGACGCTCCGGCCCTCAAGCAGTCCGACGTCGGCGTGGCGATGGGGATCAAGGGGACGGAGGTGGCCAAGGAGACGGCCGACATGGTCATCACCGACGACAACTTCGCGACCATCGTCGCCGCCATCGAGCAAGGGCGGATCATCTACGCCAACATCCTCAAGTTCATCCACTACCTGTTCTCCTGCAACTTCGCCGAGATCCTGGCCGTGTTCGCGGCCATCCTCGCCGGCTGGCCGCTGCCGCTCTTCGGGCTCCAGCTGCTCTGGCTGAACGTGATCACCGACGTCTTCCCGGCCCTCGCCCTCGCACTCGAGCCGTCGGCCCCGGACATGATGCGGCGGCCGCCGCGCGACCCGCGGGAGGCGCTCCACAACCGGCGGTTCCTCACGCTCGTCGCCTGGCAGGGGGCCATGCTCGCCGGCCTGACGCTGCTCACCTTCCGCATCGGACTGAGCTGGCACGGGACGGGGCCGGACGGTATCCGCCGCGCCTCCACGATGGCCTTCCTGACCCTCGCGCTCGCCCAGGTCGCTCACGCGTTCAACGCCCGGTCCCAACGCCGCTCCGTGTTCACGAACCGGCTGTTCACGAACGGCTGGCTGTGGGCCGCGGTCGCGTTTTGCATTTTTGTGCAGGTGGCCTCGGTCTCCCTGCCGCTGCTCCGGCGCGTGCTCCACACTGTTCCGCCCTCCGCGCCCGAGTGGGCGGTCGTCGGCGCCTGCTCGCTCGCACCGGTGATGATCGTCGAGCTGACCAAGCTCGTTGCACGCGGCGGGGGGCGTAAGGCGCGCCGACGACGGCCTGAATCTCCCGGATACGACCCCGACATCCTCGCCCAAGCGTCCGAACAGAAATCGGCCCATCCTCGAGAAGGGAGCACCCGATGAAGCGGTTCCGCAGCATCCTCGCGGCCATCCACGGCGACCGCCCCGAGCTCGGTGCATTCGCCCGCGCCGTTCGCCTCGCGAAGCAGGGCGGTGCTTCGCTCACGCTGATCGCGGTCGTCGAAAACCTCCCCTGGTACACGCGACTCGTGCTCCCGAACGCGGACGAGCTCCAGTCGTTCCTCGTCCGGGAGCAGTTCGAAATCCTGGAGCGACTCGCCGGGCCGCTCCGCGACGACGGCCTCACCGTTTCGACCGAGGTCCTCCGGGGCCGACGCCACGTCGAGACGGTCCGGCAGGTCTTGCGCGGTGGCCACGACCTGTTGATCAAAGAGGCCGAGCCGAATGAGGGCGTGCTCTTCGGCTCGACCGACATGCACCTACTCCGCGCCTGCCCTTGCCCGGTCTGGCTGGTCAAGCCCGGCCACGGGGACGGCCCCTGCTCGCAGATCCTCGCCACTGTCGACCCGTCGCCTCCCCCCGATGAGGTCGACCTCCTCCACCTCAAGGACGACCCGGCCCCGAAGGATCCCGCGCTCGACTCGAAGATCCTGGAACTCGCGGGGTCGCTGGCCGAGAGCGAAGGGGCCGATCTGCACGTCCTGCACGCGTGGTCCGCCCCCGGCGAGATGCTCCTCCGCGGAGATGCGATGCTGGAGGTGATGTCCAATACCCCGGTCGACCGCTATGTAAAGGACTCGCGGGCCGAGGCACAGAAGGCGCTGGACGACGTCCTCGCAAAAACCCCCGACCTGCCGGAACGCCGCACCGTACACCTGCTCAAGGGCAACCCGTCGGATGTGATCGCGGAGTTCGCGGAGACACGGCGGATCGACCTGATCGTCATGGGGACGGTCGCCCGCACGGGCATCGGCGGCCTGCTCATCGGCAACACGGCGGAGTCGATCCTCCAGCGAGTCGACTGTTCCGTGCTCGCTGTCAAGCCGGACGGATTCGTCTCCCCGGTGACACTGGATTGACCGGCGGGGCGAAAAATGGGACGGGAGAAAAGGGGGAAAAGACCCGCTGTCAGTTCAGTTTTCCGCCGCCGGAGGCAGCAAACGACCCGGTGTCTGCTCGGTTTTCCGCCGCCGGAGGCCGCGAGGATGAGGACCGGCGCCGGGTCTCCCCCGTCCCTCCTGGAGATGACCGGATGAAACCGACGAAGACGTCGAGGACGAACAAGGTCGCGCCCGCGACAGGGCTGCCGACGATCGCGTTCGCCGCCCCGCTCGCCTTCTCCGACTGGCTCGCCGGCCACCATGACTCCTCGCCCGGCCTCTGGCTCAGGCTCGCCAGGAAGGCGTCGGGCACGGAGTCGATCACTTACGCCGAGGCGATCGACGTGGCGCTGGCGTGGGGCTGGATCGACGGCCAGAAGCGGCGCGGCGACGAGGCTTCGTGGCTCCAGAAGTTCACGCCGCGAGGCGCGAGTAGCCTGTGGTCCAGGATCAACCGCGAGAAGGCGCTGGCGCTGATCGAGGCGGGCGCGATGCGGCCGGCGGGGCTCGCGGAGGTCGAGCGCGCGAAGAAGGATGGGCGCTGGGACGTGGCCTACGACCCGCCGAGCCGCTCGACGGTGCCGGACGACCTCCGGGCGGCGCTCGCGGCGGAGGCCGGGGCGGCGGCCTTCTTCCGATCGCTGGATGCGAAGAACAGGTACGCGGTGCTATGGCGGGTGCAGACGGCGAAGAAGGCCGAGACGCGCCAGAAGCGGATCGCCGGGCTCGTCGCCATGCTCGCTCGGGGGGAGAAGGTGCATCCCTGAGCGGCGGCGGGCGGGCGAAGGGTCGATCCAGGCGCGTCCACGAGGAGGCCCCTCCTCGACTGGCCATCTTTTGAAGATGGCGAATTTGGGAGAAATCGGACAATTGGCCTAATGGCAAAAAATGGGCAAATCGGGCGGTAGATTGAAACTTGAACGACCCACTGGCCGATTGGCGACTTATGGTTTGCCATGCAAAGCTGATGGAAAGCCCGGTTTTTCGCGCCGATTTGGGGCAAAACGGGGCCGTTTTGGGCCCAAGAGCGGTCTATCTGCGCGATTTCGGGGTTGTGAGTCGTCGATTTTGGCTGCTTTGCACTATCAAGTCAATATCCGACGATGATGGAAGCCGGGATTCCGGCCGCCCGTGTGTTAAGTCCGGCGTCTGGGGGCGATAGTAAGGGAGTCGGGATCGACAGGGGTCGGCGACGGCTCCGGGTCGAAGATCCGACCTTTTGGGTTTGAATTCCAGGGGGGGCCGTTGGGAGTTGGGTTGGTATTGGAGGGCCGGCCGGTGGCGCGATGGGCTGGTCATCGGTTGGGTTTGTCTTTTGGGGCGTCGGTATCGGGCGACGAGTCCCATTGGGCCCGGCCGGGTGGGACGTTGGGTTTGTCTTCCGGGCCGCCCCTGGAGGGTTGATGATCGGGGTCGTCTTCGGAAATCGCGCCTCGTTTCGCCCATCTTCTCCAGCCAACCCAGACAACCCCGAGGCGAATGGAATCGGCCGACCGTCCGGCGAAAGCGGTTCGACGAATTTTTTCGGATTGACCTTGCCGATGTCGGCGGGGGCGGGGTAAGTTCGGGGGATTCGCCTCGACCCTCAGACCGACGGGCGCCCTCGCGATGAGCCTGAAACGACAACACGTTACGTCACGATCCCGCGTGATTCTGGTCGGGCTGGTCCTGGTCCTGGCCGTCGGCTGCGGGCGGTCGGGGGGCCGGACGGTGGTGGTGTACTCGGCCCAGGACCCGGAGTTCGCCGAGCCGGTGCTCAGGGCCTACGCCGAGGAGACCGGCGTCGACGTGGTCCCCAAGTTCGACGTCGAGAGCACCAAGACCGTCGGCCTGACCCGGCTCTTGATCCAGGAGTCGCCCAAGCCCCGGTGCGACCTCTTCTGGAACAACGAGATCCTCAACACGCTCCGGCTCAAGGAGAAGGGGATGCTGGCGAGCTGGTCGCCCCCCAACGCGGCCGACATCCCCGCCGAGTTCCGGGCGAAAGACGGCACCTGGTACGGGTTTGCGGCGAGGGCCCGGATCTTCGTCGTCAACACCCAGACCGTCGCCGAGGCCGACCGCCCGAAAGGTCTGGCCGACCTGCTCGACCCCCGATGGAAGGGGAAGATCGGCATCGCCAAGCCCCTCTTCGGCACCACGGCGACGCACTTCACCTGCCTCTTCGCCGCCTGGGGCGATGAGAAGGCCCGGGCGTTCGTCGAGGGCCTGAAGGAGAACGAGGTCCAGGTCCTCTCGGGGAACAAGCAGGTGGCCTCGGCCGTCGGCTCGGGGCAGCTCGCCTTCGGCCTGACCGACACCGACGACGCGATCGGCGAGGTCGAGGCCGGCCGGCCCGTCGCGATCGTCTACCCCGACCGGGGTGCCGACGAGCTGGGCACGCTGTTCATCCCCAACGTCCTGGCCATCCCCAAGGGCGCCCCGCATCCGTCCGAGGCCGAGGCCCTGGGCGACGCCCTGCTGGGCCCGAAGGTCGAGGCCCGGCTCGCCGAGGGCCCCTCCGCGCAGATCCCGCTGAACCGCAAGACCGCCGCCCGCTCGAAGGTCGAGACGCCCAGGACCGTCCACGCCATGCCCGCCGACTTCGAGGCCGCCGCCCGGATCTGGGACCAGGTCGCCGCCTACCTGGCCGCCGAGTTCGCGGGGGGGTGAAGGGATGGCCGGTCGTGGATCGGATCAGTCGGCGGAGGGCCCTCGGCCGTCATCCCTCAACTCCGCCTCCAGCTCCTCCGGGCCCGGCAGGCTGCCCCTCAGGTCGGCCGGCAAGGATTCGACGAGTTTGGTGATGTAGCTCGCCACGCCGACGGGCTTGGCCAGGTCACGCAGCGCGTACTCGGCGACGACCCGGTTCTTCGACTTGCACAGGATGATCCCGATCGACGGCTTGTCGTCCGGGTGCCGGAGGAGGTCGTCGACCGCCGAGAGGTAGAAATTCATCTTGCCGGCATATTCCGGCCGGAAGGTCGTCGTCTTCAACTCGACGACGACGTAACACCGCAGCTTCAAATGATAGAACAGGAGGTCGATGTAATAATCCTCGCCGCCGACCTCGAGGCGGTGTTGCTGGCCGACGAAGGCGAAGCCGGCCCCCAGCTCGACGAGGAACTGCTGGACGTGTTGCAACAATCCCCTCTGGAGGGCCCGCTCCTCGGCGTCGTCGGCGAGCGTGAGGAACTCGAAGTTGTAGGGGTCTTTCAGGATCTCGCCGGCCAGGTCGGACCGGGGCGGGGGCAGACTTCGGGCGAAATTGGTGGTCGCCTTGCCCTGTCTCTCGTAGAGGTCACTCTCGATCCAGTGGACCAGGACGTTCCGGCTCCAGCCGTTCTCGATGGTCTTATTGATATACCAGGATCTCTCGTCCTGGTTCTTGACCTTGTCGAGCAGCACGCAGTTGTGGAACCAGGGAATTTGTGCAGCAGCCTGCTGCACAATTGCCCCGTCGGGCCACGCCTCGGCGAAAGCCCGCATGTACTTGAGGTTGCGGGCCGAGAGTCCGGTCATCTCGGGGAAGGAACGGCGGAGGTCGGCGGCCAACCGGTCGATGACCTTGGCCCCCCATCCTTCTCGCCCCTGACGGCCCAGGATCTCGCCACCGATCTGCCAGTAGAGGAGGACCAGCTCGCGGTTGACGGCCAGGCCGGCCCTGAGCTGGGCGGACCGGATGCGCTCCTTGAGCTGGCCGAGGAGATCCTCGTAGCCGCCCGGGAGGATGTCGCCCGGCTGCCGGTGGGATTCGGGGCCGGACGCCCGTTTCTTCGCCATCTCGCCAGCGCCGGGGGGTCGAGAGGATCGATCACGATGGATCGACGGGGGGAGGAAGCGGTCCCGATCAGCGGCTGTCCTCGGGGCCCAGCCCGACCGGCTTGAGGCCGGCCTTGAGGGCCTCGGCGATCTGGTTGGCACCGTAGCCGTGCTCGACCATCAGGCAGGGGATTCCGCTCTCCTGGCAGAGGGGCCGGAGCCGCTCGGGGACGTGGTGGGCGACGAATTCCTTGAGGATCAGGACGAGGTCGAGCCCCCGGTTGCGGACCCGCTGCTCGAGCGACTTCATCAGGGCGGGGCGGGTCCCCTCGTAGGGCTCCCACTCCAGCTCGTCGAACTCGAAGAACTGGCGGAGGGTCCGGCGGGAGTCCTCGCGGGCGGAGCCGCCGATCATCAGGGCCCGGCGGCCCCGGGTCTGGGCGATCAGCTCGGCGAACTCGCGGCGAAGGGACGAGTCTTCCTCGACCTTCGAGTCCTCGTCGCGGATCCGGTCGAGGTGCTTGCGGAGGACGCGAAAGTCGCCGCCGGTGACGAGCTCCCGGTAGGGCTTGACCAGGTCGAGCAGGTCGGGCTCGGAGGCTCCGCCGTGGTTGACCACGCGGGCCAGGGCGGCCAGGAACTCCTCGACCCCCTCCTCGGGCAGGGCGTGGGCGGCGATCACGGCCCGGAGGTCGCGGAGCGACTCGCGGTAGGCCTGCTGCGACTGCCGCTTCCGCTCCGCCTCGCGGACCTGGGCCTCGTCGCGCTGGAGCTTCAGCACCCGCTCGCGGACGGACGACTCGGCGGCGAGGCGGAACTGCTCCTGGGCGTCGATGATGTACTGATCCCAGTCGGCGACGTAGCCTTCCTGGAAGGCGTCGATGTAGCCGGGCATGTACTGCTTGGACAGGCCGACGAGCCTCCGGAAGATCATCTCCAGGGCCTGAGTCTCCTCGCCCCCCTCGGCGAAGTTCATCCCCTGGAGGCGGCGGAGCCGGCCGATCCAGATCATGAGCTGGGCCTTCTGCTCGCGGGCCTCCAGGGCGCCGAAGTGGACGGCGCCGTCCTCGATCTCCTTGGAAAGCTCGGGGATCTGGCTGGAGGGAAAGAGCTTGGCGACGCTGGAGACCAGGGTGTCGGTCTCCTTGAAGTCGCCGGCGAGTTGGGGGAGCAGCCGGTCCAGCTCCTTGCGGAGTTCGGTGTACTTATCCAGGGCGACCTGGAGGGCCTTCTGCGACTCGGCGGCCTCGCGGACGATCCCGTCGAGGTCCTTCTGGGCCTCGACCCGCTTGACCTCGATCTCCGCCCGGGCCGACTGGACCAGCCGACCCGCCTCGTCGTCGGATTCCAGGTAGTTCTTGCACTGGGCCAGCTTGATCGTCATCTCGCGGAGCAGCTTGTCCTCATCGGCGGCCGATTTCAGCTCGCGGAGTCGTATCGGCCGGTCCTCGCGGAGCCGTCGCTGGGCCTCGCTGGCCCGCGCCTCGGCATTCGCCAGGACCTCGCCGGCCTGCCGCACATCGCCGCCAAGCCGCTGCGCACGAGCCTTGGACTCGGCCTGGCGGACGAGTTCGGCGAGGCGTTCAAGGGTTGGAGTCATCAGTCAACTCTCTGGCCTTATTAAAGGCAAGTCTTGAGGTGTTGTACCGCGCGAGCGAAGGTCTATCATGGCCTATCCTCGGAAGACGATCATCAAAAGTCGTCGAAGAGGCCGCGAAGGCACGTCCGCGACCGGGATTCCAGAACGTCTCGAGAACCGCAAAGACGGGGGGGGGGTGGGCGGGCTCTCGGTCCGGCCATCCCATCATCTGGAAGTGCGAGGACCTGCGCGGGGCGCCATCACTCCGGGAACGCTCGCTCTCGGTCGAGCACGTCTATGATCGGGCGAAGTCGGCCGGCATGCAAGGGACTTTTCGGTCGGATCAATGAATTGTGCCTGCTCGTCAATCCCCCCGGCGATCGGAGGCCGTGGGTTGACGCGACGAAATCCGCCCGGAATTCAGCAATGAGCGATCGGGAAGGAACTTGCGCCACCGAAGCCCGAGGTGAGAGTTTGCGAAAATCTCCCCAAAAACAGACCGTCAACCGGTCGAGCGATGGCGTTTTGAGGCCCTGGGCGGGCCCTGAAGCAGGGTACGAAATATTCGATAACCTGTGACGACCCGCCCTCGCGAGTTTTTCGGCCGCCACATTTCCGGGGATGCCATGAGAGGTTGAGATCCCGTGATGCTGCCTCCATCCACGGGGCGCGACTTGCGGATCCGGGAGGTATCCGAGGAATTTCCGGAGGTGTCGGGCCGGGTCGGCCGAAAACGCCGCCGATGCCTATTGGTGAGGTTGTCGGGAATTCGCTAAGGCGGCGAGAAGATCTTTTGACGATCCCCCCGCCCGCCGGTCTATAATCGGGACTACGCCGACCTCCGAGGGTCTCCCGGGCCCTATCGCGAGAAAGGGAGTCATGGTCGAGCTCACCGAGCGAGGAGGATCTCCCCGTGCCGGCCTTGCGAGCCGCCGGGGACCTTTGCCGCTCGGCCGGGCCGCCATCCTCCTGCTCTCCCTCGCCGCGCTCGCGGCCCCAAGCCGGGCCGCCGACATCGCGGAGGCCGAGGGATTCTACCGGGCCGGCCGCTATGAGGACGCGGCCCGCCTGGCGGCCGAGGAGATCGGCCGGGGCTCGTGGGTCGAGCGTTGGCACCTGTTGAGAGTCCAGTCCGAACTGGCCCAGGGGCTCGACCCCGCCGCGCTGGCATCGCTCGAAGACTCGCTCCGCAAGCTCCCCGGGAGCATCGCCCTCCAGCTCGCCGCCCTGGACGTCTACCGCTTCAACGGCCGCGAGGCCGACGTCAACGCCGCCCTCGACGCGATCGAGGCCCGCCTCCAGTTCGCCCCCCAGCGCTACGCCTCGCCGGAGGGCCGGCTCCTGATCGGGCGCTATTACCTGATCCGGGGGTTCGACGCCCGCAAGGTCCTCGACCTCTGCTACGACGTCGCCCTCAAGCAGAAGCCCGACCTCGTCGACGCCTACCTCGCCACCGCCGAGCTGGCCCTCGACAAGCAGGACAACGCCCTCGCCGCGAGCACGCTGGCGAAGGCCCCGAAGGAGGCCGCCGAGGACCCGAGGTATCACTATCTCATGGCCCGCGCCTTCTCCGACGACGACCGGGCCCGCTCCGAGAAGGCGCTCGACGAGGCGCTGAAGATCAACCCCCGGCACGTCGACAGCCTCCTGCTCCGCGCCGGGCACCGGGTCGACGACGAGCGGTATCCCGACGCCGCCGAGCTGGTCGAGCAGGCCCTGGCCGTCAACCCTCGCGAGCCCCGGGCCTGGGCCTATCGGGCGGCCCTGGCCCACCTCCAGACCCACCCCGAGGGCGAGGCCGCCGCCCGGAAAAAGGCCCTGGAACGCCGGGCCGACAACCCCGAGGTCGACCACCTGATCGGCCGCGAACTCTCCCAGAAATACCGGTTCGCCGAGGGGTCGGAGTACCAGAAGAAGTCGCTGAAAATCGACGCCGACTACCTGCCCGCCAAGGTCCAGCTCTGCCAGGATCTCCTGCGACTCGGCCGCGAGGACGAGGGCTGGAAGCTGGCCGCCGAGATCCACGCACAAGATGCCTACAACGTCCTCGCCTTCAACCTCGTCACCCTCCGCGACCGCCTGGCCGGCTTCCGGACCCTGACCGACGACGGCTTCGTCGTCCGGATGGACCCCCGCGAGGCCGACCTCTACGGCGACCGCGTCCTGGCCCTCCTCCGCAGGGCGAGGAAGACGCTCGGCGAGAAGTACGGGGCCTCGATCCCCGGTCCCGTGACCGTCGAGATCTTCCCGCAGAAGAAAGAATTCGCCGTCCGGACCTTCGGGCTCCCCGGCGCCGAGGGATTCCTGGGCGTCTGCTTCGGCAGCGTCATCACCGCCAACAGCCCGGCCTCGCAGGGGGAAAACCCCTCGAACTGGGAGGCCGTTCTTTGGCACGAATACTGCCACGTCGTCACGCTTAACAAAACAAAGAATAAGATGCCCCGCTGGCTCAGCGAGGGGATCTCGGTCTATGAAGAGGAGCGCGAGGACCCCGCCTGGGGGAGTGCCCTCAGCCCCCGCTACCGGGCGATGATCCTCGGCGACGACTTCACCCCGCTCAGCCGGCTCAGTTCGGCCTTCCTGGCGCCGAAGTCGGGCATGCACCTGCAATTCGCCTACTTCGAGTCGGCCCTGGCGGTGGAGTTCCTCGTCGACAAGGCCGGCCTGCCGGCCCTCCGCGAGGTCCTCGACGACCTCGGGGCCGGGGTGACGATCAACGAGTCGCTGCCTCGCCGGGCGAGGATGAGCCTCGAACAACTGGACGCCGATTTCGCC
>JAJYDH010000187.1 GCA_021777685.1 Planctomycetota bacterium
AGGGGGGGACGACCCCTAACGTCATCGCCGCCAGGGCGACGGCCCGGGTCGACGTCCGCGCCACGACGCTCGAACAGGCCCGGCAGATCGAGGACGCGATCCGCCGGGCGAAGCCGACGAGGGCGGGCATCGAGCTGACCATCACCGGCGGCTTCAACCGGCCGCCGATGGAGCGGACCGAGGGGGTCGCCAACCTCTACGAGCGGGCCCGATTCATCGGCATGTCGCTCGGCCTCGAACTTGGCGAGGGCTCGACCGGCGGCGGCTCCGACGGCAATTTCACCGCCGCCCTCGGCGTGCCGACGCTCGACGGGCTGGGCATCCAGGGCTCGGGAGCCCACGCCATCCATGAGCAGATCGAGCTCGCCTCGCTCCCCAAGCGGACCGCCCTCCTGGCCGCCCTCCTGATGCACCTGTAGGGCGGATCTCGCCCGCCGGTGTCCCGTAGGGTGGGCACCGCCCACCACGCCTTTTCGAGAGGCCGGTGGGCGGTGCCCACCCTACGAGAATCCGCCCGCGTGCATGGCTTTCCTGATTCTCAATCGCCCGTCAAGTCCTATTTGGTAGGCTGTTGGGTGCCACGGGTTGTACTCAACCCGTGCCGCAATCGGTGTCGCTCGCACGGGTTCCGAAGACGGAACCGCGTGGCACCCCGAAGAAGGCTTGAACCCGACATTCGACCGAAAGCACAGGCTGGACCCATGTCCGAAGAGACGATCACGATCCGCCGGGCCGAGACCATCGCCGATTATGTCGCCTGCCAGCAAGCCCAGCGCAGGGCCTGGGGGATCACCGACGACAGTTACATCGTCCCTCTGGCCACGATGGTCGGGGCCCAGCTCCACGGCGGCCTGGTCCTCGGCGCGTTCACCGACTCGGGCGAGGCGCTCGGCCTCTCGTTCGGCTTCCTCGGCAAGGTCGAGGGGCGGCCCTGCCTGTACTCGCAGTTGACCGGCGTGGTCCCCGGCCAGCAGGGCAAGGGGCTGGGAGGGCGGCTCAAGGCGGCCCAGCGCGAATTCGCCCGCGAGCAGGGGCTCGACTGCCTCGCCTGGGCGTTCGACCCCCTCCAGGCGGGCAACGCCCATTTCAACCTCGACCGCCTGGGCGCGACCGCCTCGAAGTACGTCGAAGACATGTACGGACGCCGCTCCGACGCCCTCAACGCCAACGCCTCGACCGACCGCCTGATCGCCGAGTGGGCGACCGTCCCCGAGGACCGACCGGCGGCGCCGAGCGACCTCGATCGGTTGCCGAGATGGATCGAGGTCCAGGAACGCCCCGAGGCCGTTCCGGGTCGGATCGCGGACGCCGAGGCCGCCCTCCTGGAGATCCCCGCCTCGATCGCCGCGCTCCGTCAGGGCCAGCCCGAGCTGGCCGAGGCGTGGGCCCTCGCCGTGAGGACGGCCTTCACCGCCGCCTTCGCCGCCGGCTTCCGCGCCGAGGGGTTCGTCCGCGACGGGTCGGACGACCAAACTCGTCATTATTACCTTCTGCGAAGGTAACATGTAGGGTGGTGTCGAGCGCAGCGAGGCCCACCATCCGACCGGCCTTGAGGATCGGTGGGCCTCGCCGCGCTCGACACCACCCTGCATCTGTTTTTCTTAAGCTCGACAGACCGAAGGTCCGGGTGCGGGGGCGTTCAGAACTTCGTCGCCGGCTCGTCGATCGTCGGGAAGTCCTCGCGGGTGGTCGGCGCCTCGGCGAGCAGGTAGGGCTTCATCTCGGCGTCGGCCTTTTCGAGGATCTCGACGATCCGGTGGAAGAAGCGGGCGGCCTGCGCGCCGGAGATGACCCGGCGGTCGAAATTCAGGGCCAGGAAGAAGGTCGACCTCGGCTCGACGGCGTTGTTGACGACCACCGGCCGCTGCCTGGGCTCGCCGAACGAGACGCCGATCGGGTGCGACCAGGTGCCGAACACCGCGTCGACGCCGCGCTTCGCCGCCGAGCTGACCACGGCCGCGCCGCCCCGGGCCTTGACCCAGAGGTCGGGCGAGGAGAGCGGCCGGCGGATCAGCCGTCGGGCGATCCAGCCGGGGTAGCGGGCGATCGTCTCCTGGAACTCACGCCACTGGGCGTTGGTGGACAAGTCGGCCTTGCCCAGCGTTCTGAGGGCGTCCGTGATCTCGTCGAGCGGGGTGGTGTCGGCGTCGCGGAGGATCTCGATGAAGGCCGCGCCCTCGGCCCCGGGGACGTCGCGCTCGACGGCGACGGCCACGTCCCGGCGGGTGAAGGCCTGGAGCCTCGGCCCGCCGAACGGCCAGGGGCCGCTCCGATAGGGCCGGCGATTCGCGTCGGGGAACTCGCGGAGGGCCATCGCGACCGCCTTGACGACGAACGCGGTGTAGGAGAGCCGCCGGGTCGGCGGGGCCTGCACCCGGAGCCGCTCGATCTCCGACAGGTCGACCTCGCCCAGGAACGAGACCGTCCGGCCGGGCCGGATCTCGTGCTCGACCGTCGAGCAGTGGGCCTCGAAGGGCCGGTTGCGGGGCTCGATCGCGAACCCAGGGTCGCGATCGCGGCGTGACGGAGAGACGCTCATGCGGCACCTTCGAGGGACGCTACCCGATCGCTCGATCCTCGGCCCGGCGCGAGGGGGCCCGATGCCGGTCGCGGGGCCCCGCTAGCTTGTCAGGTCCGGGGGCGACGATCAAGCCTCGATCGGCGGCCCTTGATGAGGTCCCGACCGATCTGGCCTGGGCGAAACATCCGGCCTGGGAGTCGCCGCCCCGGTTGGCTTCGGGCCCACGGCTCAGGCCAGGGCGACCCGGTCGGCCTGGGCGTCGGCGGGGACGGGATAATCGCGGGCGAATTCGCGGATCGCCTCGCGGGTCCGGGCGGCGAGGGCCCCGTCGTCGGGCGCGGCCAGGACCGAGACGATCCAGGCGGCGACCTGGCGGATCGCGTCCTCGCGCATCCCCCGGGTGGTCAGGGCGGGGGTGCCCATCCGGATGCCGCTGGGGTCGAGCGGCTTCCGCTTGTCGAAGGGGATGAGGTTCTTGTTGACCGTGATCCCGGCGCGGCCCAGCGCCGCCTCGGCGATCTTGCCGGTCAGATCCTTGGAGGTCATGTCGATCAGGACGAGGTGGTTGTCGGTCCCGCCCGAGATCAGCCGGAAGCCGGCCTTGAGGAGTTCCTCGGCGAGGACCCGGGCGTTGGCGATCACCTGGGCGGCGTAACTCTTGAAGTCGGGCCGGAGGGCCTCGCCGAGGCAGACGGCCTTGCCGGCGATGACGTGCATCAGGGGGCCGCCCTGGAGGCCGGGGAAGACGGCCGAGTCGACCTTCTTGGCCCACTCCTGCTTGCAGAGGACGATGCCGCCCCGGGGCCCTCGGAGGGTCTTGTGGGTGGTGGTGGTGACGAAGTCGGCCACGGGGACCGGGCTCGGGTGCAGCCCGGCGGCGACGAGGCCGGCGATGTGCGCCATGTCGGCGAAGAAGACCGCGCCGACCTCGCGGGCGACCTCGGCCAGGCGGTCGAACTCGATCGTCCGGGCGTAGGCGCTGGCGCCGGCCAGGATCAGCTTGGGCCGGTGCTCTCGGGCGAGGGCGACGACCTTGTCGTAGTCGATCCGCTCGGTCGTGGGGTCGACGCCGTAGCCGACCGTGGGATACCACCGGCCGGAGAAGTTCAGCTTCATCCCGTGCGTCAGGTGGCCGCCGTGGGCGAGGTCCATCGCCAGGACGGAGTCGCCCGGCTCCAGGCACGCATAGTAGACCGCCTGGTTGGCCGAGGCGCCCGAGTGCGGCTGGACGTTGGCGTGCTCGGCCCCGAAGAGGGCCCTGGCCCGGTCGATCGCCAGTTGCTCGACCTTGTCGACGAACTCGCAGCCGCCGTAATACCGGCGGCCGGGCAGCCCCTCGGCGTACTTGTTGGTCAGGACCGAGCCGACGGCCTCCATGACGGCCGCGCTGGTGTAGTTCTCCGAGGCGATCAGCTCCAGCTCGTCGCGCTGGCGGTGCTCCTCCGACAGGATGGCGTTGGCGACGTCCGGGTCTTGTTCTCGAAGGATTTCCATCATTTCCTGATCCTGGGTCTCGGGGAGAAGGGCGGCGAGCGGAGGAGATTCGATACGGATCAGGCCGTATGGTCCCAGATCTGGTGGACGGGCGCGTTGTACCATCGCCAGCGGTACTTGAAACGGTGTGTCTTCTCGGCCGGGTCGATCTTCGCGAGGGCCTGGAGCCGGATCGAGCCGAGGCTGGCCTCGGTGGCGGCGACCTGCGACGGCGGCTCGGCCACGAACACGAGGCGACTCTTGGGGTTGCTCCAGGAGAGCGTCGGCGGCCCGCCGTCGGAGTCGTGGAGGTCAGCCTCGGACGACTCGATCAGGTAGGTGGCCGCCAGGGCCTCGACCGGCGATGCGCAGCGATCGGCCACGTCGATGTCGATCGCGACGCCGTCGGACTGCTCCTCGACCGTGAACGAGGCCGAGAAGTGGTGCGGGCCGGCCTGGCCCACCAGCAACGCCCGCACGACCCCGGAGTCGGGGTCGCGCTTGACGTCGAGCTGCTGGTACATCGGGCCGCTGACCCGGGTCGGGTCGTCCAGCGAGTGTCCCCCTTCGAGCGACCAGACGCGGGGGATGGAGCAGCAATGTCCCGTCGAGACGAACTCGTGCTTCCAGTGGTCCGCCAGCCACTCGAACCGCAGCTCGAGGCACGAGGTGACGATCGCCTCATACCCGCTGGATCTCTGGATCTCGATCATGGGCGGTCCCTTCTTGGGCTAACGCTTCGTCACCTCGCCCCGGGCCAGCTTCCTCCGGAGGTAGGCGTCGATGAAGATGTCGAGCCCGCCGTCGAGCACGGCGTGCGGGTTGCCGACCTTGACCTCGGTCCTCAGGTCCTTGCACCACTGGTCGGGTTGCAGGACGTAGTTGCGGATCTGGCTGCCGAAGCCGATCTCCGCCTTCTCGTCGTACGCCTTGGCGTACTCGGCCTCGCGCTTCTCTTCTTCGAGCCGGATCAGCTTGGCCTTGAGCAATTGCAGCGCCAGGTTGTCGTTCTTGTGCTGCGACCGCTCGGACCGCGACTCGGCGGCGACCCCCGTGGGGATGTGGGTGTAGCGGACGCCCGACTCGGTCTTGTTCTGGTGCTGGCCGCCGGGGCCGCCGCACCGGAAGACGTCGCGCTTCAGCTCGTCGTCCTTCAGCTCGATATCGATGGTGTCGTCGATCTCGGGCATGACCTCGACCGACGCGAACGACGTCTGCCGCTTGTCCGCCGTGCCGAACGGGCTGATCCGGACCAGCCGATGCACGCCGGTCTCGCCCCTGAGGTAGCCGTAGACGTACTCCCCCTTGATGTGGATGGTCACGGTCTGCACGCCGGCCACTTCACCTTCCTCGCGGTCGATGATCTCGGCCTTGTACTTGTGCGCCTCGGCCCACATCAGGTACATCCGCATCAGCATCTCGGACCAGTCGCAGGCCTCGGTCCCGCCCGCCCCGGGGTGGATCGTGACGTAGGCGTTGCAGTGGTCGTTGGTCCCGCTGAGGAGCGAGCGCAGCTCGAACTCCTGGAAGTCGGCGTCGGCCTTCTTCATCGCGTCGCGGACCTCGTCGTTGAAGTCGTCGCCGCCCATCTCCTCGGCCAGCTCGATCAGCGTGGCGAGGTCGTCCGACTGGCGCACGAGGGCCTCGAACGGCTTGATCACGCCGTTGAGGGTCTTCATCTCCGAGATCACGCCCTTGGCCTTCTCCTGGTCGTTCCAGAAGGTCGGCCCTTCCATCTGCTGCGCGAGGTCATCGCGCCGGGAGATCTTGTCGCCCAGGTCAAAGAGAGTCTCGTAAGTGGACAATGCGGTCGATGACGCTCCGCGCGTCACGCTTCAATTCCAGGTCCATGCGAATCCTCGACTGGGGCGATGAAAGGGGGCGGCCCGGCCTGTTCCCGGCTTCTCCCCCGTTGCCTAATATTAGAACCGAAGAGAACCCCCGAGAGAAGACGAACACGAAATCGACCCGCGCGGACGCCGATGGCGGGTCGACGAACGGGCGGGCACCGATAACGCCGGCCGGTATCGCCCCGGCACTCAACAGGAGGGCCGGACGGCAGCGTATGTCCCGCCGGCCGAACCCGGCCCTCGACAGATTCCCGAGAAGCTGAGCGACGGCGGTAAGGATCGGCACCGCTGCCTGGCCGCCGACCATCAAGCCCAGGATGGGCGGCAGGATCGGGCCACCGCCGGAACCCGCCGCGCCCAGGCGGTCGCGGCCAGCCAGACGCGAGACGGCAGGGCAATCCAACCCGAAATCACCATGGATGTCCTCCCTCGGTCGCCGCCTACCGAGGGAGGATCGTCGCCCTGGCTCTAGAACTGGTCGGAGCTGACGACCTCGCCACCGGCCCGCGTCGAGAGATAGCTGAACACGCTTGCGTTCACAGACGCTTTGATGAATCGCACCGAACCGTCGCAGAACAGGAAGTTGCAGCCGCCGGGGTGCAGACTCCAGAAATCATCCGCCCCCGCCGCCTTATTGTTCGGCGTGTCGATGTTGACGTTCGCACCGGGCGAAGGGCCGGTATGCCCGAGGACCATCGCATTGGAAGGGTCGCATTCGGGCGTCGGCTTGAAAGCCGGCTTCGTGCAAATCTGCCCCGACGGGATGACGCCAACCCAGGTCGCATCGGCCACGTTCCGCGACCGCTCACCGGCCATCAGCGTCGTGCTGGAGCCGTCCCGGATGTCCCGCAGGCCGATCCGGCTGTTGCGGTAGAACAGGCCGTTGTTATCGGCGGGCGAATCGGCGATCTCGAACTGCCCGGCACAGCCGATATACTGGCCGGGCGAGAGGTCGCTTGCCAGCACGGCCCCGGCGGTACTGTTGATGACCAGCGGGCCGCTGCCGACGGAACTCGGGCAGAGATACGCCGACAGGACGGCCGTCCGCACGGTCGAGGAGCCGGGGTCGGTGATCGCCAGGCTGAAATTCGCCGCGTTGTAGAGCGAGGCCTGTTCGAGTTGGTTGAGCACCATCGTGCCCCAGCCCCAGCCGGGGCCGAACTCGGGAGCGGTCGCCGAGGTGCTCTGGACGAGGCTGATATAGCCCGGCGGAAAAACCTCAAAGGCCCCGTGATAGTTGTGCATCGCCAGGCCGATCTGCTTCAGGTTGTTCGTGCATTGGGCACGGCGGGCCGCCTCGCGCGCCGCCTGGACGGCGGGCAGCAGCAGGGCGATCAGCACGGCGATGATGGCGATCACCACCAGCAGCTCGATCAGCGTGAAGCCGCGAGACGTTCGCTTTCGCGTAAGCATGGGGATCTCCTGTTTTGGTCGGTTCTGGCCCGGATGGGAGCACGAATCCCGGCCGCCAGGGGCGGCCGGTCGCGTGGATCAAGGCGATACCGCCCAGGCTGAGGGCAGCCGGGGGCATCGCCCGTCGTCACCATCGGGCCGGCGTCAAAACAGGAAGACTTGCAGCAGGGCATGCCGCTGCCATGCCGTGGGTGGCGGCCAGGACCATCGGCCATGCCGCGGCGGCACGAGGCGGGTTTCGGGCGGGCAAAGGTCGAAGGAGGGGGGCGAGGCGGCGAGGTCGAACGCCGCTGGCGGCGTCAACAGCGAATCGAGGCCGACCGGAGCTTTGGCGATCACCGTGACGGCATCTTGACCGTCATAATCTTCGTCGGCCTCTTCCTGCGTCGATTCGATGACGCTGCGCCCGATTTCGGCGGCCGATAAGGCCAGGCCGTAGGCGACCCGGGCCTCGCTGACGAGCGGACCCGCCAGGGCGAGCAGCAGACACAGCCAGGCCAGCGGACGCCACACCATGCCAATCCTTTGCGGGAGCAGAATTCTTCCGACGCGATTATTTAACAGGCTCCGGGAAGGTCAGTCAATCGACGATAAGACGATATTATCGTCCGGGTGCCCCTCTCCATTTCGAGCAGGACCGGGAGCGGAGGCACTCGTTCCCAGGCTCCTCCGTGGGAACGAGGGGCGTCGCGACTCCAGAATCGAGAGGGACGCCCATTATCGTCGATGATAGACGATATCGACGATCCGCGCGGACCCGAGACCATGACCCTCGACGCCGACCACCGAACGACCGGCCGCCTCGCCCCCTCGCCGACCGGCGGCCTGCACCTGGGCCACGCCCGGACCTTCCTCATCGCCTGGCTCTCGGCCAGGAGCCGGGGCGGGCGGATGATCTTCCGGCTCGAAGACCTCGACGCCACCCGGACCCGCCCGGGAGCCGCCGAGGCGACCCTGGTCGACCTCCGCTGGCTCGGCCTCGACTGGGACGAGGGGCCCGACGTCGGCGGCCCGTCGGCTCCTTACGTCCAGTCGTGGCGGAAGGATGCCTATCGGGCCTCGATGGACCGTTTCAAAGGCGCCGGGCTGGTCTACCCCTGCACCTGCACGAGGGCCGACATCGAGCGGGCCGCGACCGCACCCCACGCCGAGGACGAAGGGCCGACCTACCCCGGCACCTGCGCCGGTCGGACGTCCGAGGACGCCGAGGCCCTGGGCGACCGGCCGTTCGCCTGGAGGTTCCGCGTGCCCGAGGGGCCGGTCGAGTGGCTTGACCGCTTCCGGGGGCCGATCAAGATCGACCCGGCCCGGCTCGGCGGCGACTTCGTGGTCGGCCGGTCGGGCGTCGGGCCGTCGTACCAGCTCGCCGTGGTCCACGACGACGCGACGATGGGCGTGACCGAGGTCGTCCGGGGCGACGACCTGATCCCCAGCACCCCCCGCCAGATCCTCCTCTATCGGGCCCTGGGCCGGGAGCCGCCCAGCTTCGCCCACGTCCCGCTCGCCGTCGAGCCCGGCGGCCGGAGGCTGGCCAAGCGCGACGGCTCGATCAAGCTGGCCGCCCTCCGCGAGTCCGGCGTCGACCCCGCCAAGCTCGTCGGCCGGCTCGCCCACGCCTGCGGCTGGTCCGACCGGGTCGAGCCCTCCTCGCCGGACGATTGGGTCGGGCGATTCGACCTGGGCGCGATCCCGAGGGAGCCCTGGGTCGTCACCCCGGAGGTCATCGCCGACCTGACATCTTCCTTGTCGGGCGGGTGAGTGGTCGCGAAACCCGCCAAGGCTCGGCGGGGCCCTCTCCGGCGGGTTTCGCGACCGCTCACCCGCCCTGCGAGATCCTTCTCGTCATCTTCCCGAACCCGGAAAAAGCCCGGCTCGTCCGGCCCGTCGCGATCGTTTACGATGGGCCGGACCCGAAAGGAGCAAGCATGGCGACGTCGACATCGATCCCGGTGACGATCGACCCCGAGGCCGCGGAGCACATCGCCGCCTGGGGGCTGGAACAACCCTATCGGCAGATGATCGAGCACGCCCGGCGCACGATCCCGGGGCTCCGGCGGATCGAGGTTGAGTATTCCGAGAAGGTCGACGAGCCTGACGACCGGACGGTCGTCCTCTACCTGATGGTCGTCTCCCCGGAACACCCGGTTGACCTCGATCGGCCCATCCGATGTGACCTGGTGGACTGGTTCCTCCGGAAGTTTCCCGGTGCCATCGCCCGCCATTTCCTCCTCGAAGTCCTGGGCGACGACGAATGAGAGGGCGTGAGTTTCTGGACGTCGCGGATCAGCTCCTCAACGAGAGCTTCGAGTCCAACTGGAGGACGGCGACCGGGCGTGCCTATTACGCCCTCTTCCTGGAGTCGCGGGATGCGTTGGAACGCTGGGGCTTCGGCGGGACTCGTCGCGATCAGGCCCACATGGCGGTCCGGCTCAAGTTCCTCTACGCGACCGACGTGGAGTTGAAGAAGATCGGCGACGATCTGGAACTGCTCGGGAATCGGCGAAACGTGGCGGATTACCAGATGGCCTCGCCGGGCCGATTCTTCGCCTCGGAGTGGGAAACCGTCCGGATGATCGGGTACGCTCGTCGGTCCATCGAGGTCCTCGACCGGATCGACGCCGACGCGGCCCTCCGAACTTCGGCCATCGCGACGATCCGCGCCGGATCGCCTTGACGGGCGGATTGCTTCATCGACCGGCCGCCTTCCGCCACTCCCGGATGGTCTCGACGACCTCGGCTCGGGCCTCGGGGCTGGGGAAGGCCCGGTCGGGGACGATCAGGAGGCTCCGGGCGGGGCGGAGCTTGACGACGGTCACGCTGTCGAAATGGTCGACGTTGACCACGTCCGACCACCCGAACGTCCGGCCGGGGTCGTCCGGCGAGGCGCCGGGCTCCTTGACGAACCCTTCGGGCGAGACGACCAGCCGGACGTCGCACGGCAGGCCCATGTCGCGGGCCAGGCGGCAGACCCGGCGATCGGCCGGCGCCCGGTGCGACCACGCGAGGGCCGTGAGGACGCCGATCGTCGTGACCAGGGCGATCGTCCCGGCCCGGAACCCGTGCGAGTGGTAGCAGTCGCCGATCAGGAACAACCCGAGCGCGGCGAGGGCCAGGATCGCCAGCTTCCGCCGACGGCAGGTCCGCCAGCAGGCTCCCGGCCGGCCGCTGATGCAGTAGTGGCGGACGTCGGCCTCGGTGAGCTGATATTCGAGCACGATGGGGGTCGAGGTCTCGGTCATCGAGGGACACCGTCGGGGGATTCGGGTCGGTCGGGGGTCGCGGGCGACGAGTCGACGGCCACCTCGGCCGCGCTCATCGAGGCCAGCCCGTTGACCTCGGAGAGGCCGCGGAGCCGGACGAATCGGGCCACCCGCCCGGGGATCGGGACATACTTGAACGTCGGGTCGTCGGCCCAGGCCCCCCGCGACACGGGGTCGGACCAGGCCCGGCCGTCGTCCGAGACGCAAATCTCGTACGCCTTCACCCGGCCCTTCGAAGAGTCTTGCCGGGGGACGTAGAGGAGGCCGTCG